>JAKSVZ010000003.1 GCA_024407725.1 Opitutales bacterium | reverse complement strand
GAAATCCGCTACGCTCGAAATCCGCTGCGTTGCTGCTTCGCGAGTGCTTTTCGCGCGCTCAAACAACCGTTGTTGCATTGCCTTCAACCCATCCGCAAACGTTGCTACGCATTGCGTTAACGAAAGGTTTTCTTTTTGTAACGTATCCCGCCAACTGAGCGTGACTGATTGCGATTCCATTTCCTTCATTCCGATTTCGACGAGGCAACACGCGCCGCGTTTGATCCACTGCCACCGTTTTTCGCCTCCACGCATAGCGCGTTTATCAACCGATATCCTTAGGTCATTCGCCTGCAATTGGCGCTGTAATTGATCGCAATAAGCCTCAATCTGCCCACGTTGCGCTTCGTCATGAACAATCGGCATAATAACCGCCTGTACATTGGCAACTTTTGGAGGCAACACAAGACCGTTATCATCTGAATGCACCATCACCAAGGCTCCAATGAGGCGGGTCGTTACTCCCCATGAGGTTGTCCATGCATACTGCGATTTGCCATCGACATCCACAAATTGAATGTTCATCGCTTTAGCAAAATTTTGCCCTAAAAAGTGCGAAGTCCCCAACTGTAACGCCTTGCGGTCTTGCATCATGCCTTCCAAGGTATAGGTCGCTAAGGCACCCGGAAAGCGTTCGCTGGCAGTCTTTTCGCCCACAACCGCCGGAATCGCCAAATCTTCTTCAATAATCCTACGATAAATTTCGAGCATCTGTAAGGTTTCTTGGCGCGCTTCTTCTGCGGTTGAATGAGCCGTATGCCCTTCTTGCCACAAAAATTCGGATGTCCGTAAGAACAAACGCGTACGCATTTCCCAACGTACCACATTAGCCCATTGATTGATCAACAAAGGTAAATCACGGTACGATTGTACCCAACGCGAAAAAGCTTCTCCAATAATGGTTTCTGACGTAGGACGTACAATCAAAGGTTCTTCTAGCGGTGATGCAGGCTCCAACACACCCTGTTCATTGGCTTGCAAACGCGAATGGGTTACAACGGCGCATTCTTTTGCAAATCCTGCTACATGCTCTGCTTCTTTTTGCAAAAAACGAACCGGAATAAATAACGGAAAGTAGGCATTAACGTGCCCCGTTGCTTTAAACGCTTGATCAAACTTGTGCTGTAACGTTTCCCACAATTGATACCCATTGGGTTTAATAATCATGCACCCACGAACGGGAGCGTTTTCCGCTAAATCAGCTGCGCGAATCACCTGCTGATACCATTCAGCATAATTTTCCTTACGGGTCGGAGTAATACCTGTTTTATCCATACTGTCTCTATACAATGAAGATTCATCTCAATGGACAACCCCAAAAGTAAAGCAATTTTAGCTTTAAACCCTTAATTCTTCCTTGATTAACCAAAAACTAAGATGCTATGATTGCTTTGCAACTGGGTTCTATGCAAGGTGGGTTTGTGAACCCCGCCAGGGCAGGAATGCAGCAACGGTAGTCAAAAACGCTTGTGCCGTAGAGTGCCTGGTTGCTTTAAAATTTTAATACTCTATTAGATTCTTTAATTGAAGCTGTTTCCTAAAATAAGAAACCTTCCCTATTCATAGTCATAGGGAGCACTTTTTACTTGCAAAAGAACTTCTTTCGTGTTAAAGTGCTCTTGTTTAGCAGTGGTTTGGAGCCACTAATATTAAAATTATAAAACCTTAGTATATAATCGTCAAGGTTTTTCTCCCTTTACTGTCCCCTTGTCACATTTATCTTTAAATGGTTGAAAATAATGCATCCCCTAAAACATAGGGGACATTTTTTACTTGCTATTTAAGATTTTTATGATAAAATTTTTTTGATGAAATTAATACTTCAACTGCAATAAAGCATTTATATATAAATGCTAAAACTATGTCAATCCTTTTTTAAAAGACAATCCATAACGCCTTAATTAAAAATTCATCCATTGGGTTCAGTCGAACAAGCTCCACCCACGAGATCTATTCCCAAAAATACTCCAATACGATTAAACTTCTGGATGCGTGTGAATCCAGCGTTCGGCCAAGGCTAAATCTGCCGCTGTATCAATAGCAATTGAACGTCCTTTGGTTTCCAACGTGGCTATGCGATAACCATTGGCAATAAAACGCAATTGTTCCAACGATTCCGCTTGTTCTAATGGATGCGGTGTTAAGTGCGTATAAGCTTGCAAAACATCCCGACGGTAAGCGTAAACCCCACAATGTCCCCAGAAGGTACTGCGGGTTAACCATTGCGATGGATCGGTATCGCGTACATAAGGAATCGGGCTGCGCGAAAAATACAGTGCGCATTGTTTGACATCACACACAACCTTAACAATATTCGGATTTTGGATATCCTCTAACGATGTTAACCGATAGACCGGCGTTAAAAGATCCGCATCAATCGATGGGATATAATCAATCATCTGCTCCAAAAACTGAGTATCCGCAAAGGGCTCGTCTCCCTGCACATTGATCACCCAATCAGTCTTAATACGATCCAACGCCGATGCAATCCGTTCTGTCCCGCAGCGGCAAGCGGGGTCAGTCATAAGCCCTGTGGCTCCTAACGATTGAGCCAACTGGACAACGGATTCGCTGTCGGTCAGCACATACACAGCCTGACAATTTCTAACCTTCAATGCCCGTTCAATCACCCACTGGACAACGGGTTTTCCTCCCAACAGAGCTAACATTTTCCCCGGTAAGCGCGTGGATGCTAAACGAGCCGGAATTGCAATACTATACGAAGCCATAATCACTCAATGCTTTTGATCATTAAAAAGGTGAAAAATCCTCAAGAAAGGTACACGGTAGCTGCGTGTGTTCGTGCAACAAATTCATCAAGCTGTGAACCCCAAAGGATTCCGTTGCATAATGCCCACAACAAAATAAATTTAAATGATGTAATTGCGCAAAACTCACGGCTGAATAATGCACTTCGCCTGTCACCAAGGTATCAACACCCGCTGCAACCAACGCTTCTAAGAAAAGCGTTTGTCCGCCACTACCGCTTAAAATACCAATCGCCTTTGGGGCTTCCGAACCATAGCAAATAGGCCGCAAAGACTTAGGAAACACCTTCTGTAAACGCTGCTCTAGTTCATCCCGCTTCATGCCGGAACAAATAATTCCATAGGAATGGCCATGATAAGGAGCAAAGCTGCCCGTAATCGACACACCTAACGCCTTAGCAATGCCAACATTATGGCTGTACTGCGGATGACCATCCAGCGGCAAATGCACACTATAAATAGCTAAATTCGCCTCAATTGCAGAACAATACAGATCATACCACGGACCAACGATGATTTGAACCCCACCCCATGTAAGACCATGATGAACCACTAACAAATCCGCTCCGTTCTTAATCGCAGCTTGTATGCTATGCATATTCGCATCCACTGCTCCTGCAATGCGCGTTACGGTTCCACGATTCGCCAACTGCAGCCCATTACACGCATTCGGGAAATCAACAACCTCCTTGGTTTGTAGGGTCGTATCCAAAAAACCAACAATCTCTGCTAAGGGTACTGAATTCATTTCATCCTCCCTAAAAAGCTACTCAACCGTCACCGATTTGGCTAAATTGCGCGGCTTATCTACATTGCAGTTCCGTTCACTCGCAAGATAATACGCAAATAATTGCAGCGGCAAAACCGTAATAATGGGCAACAACGCTGCGTAAACTTTTGGTAAATAGATCACTTCGTCGTAAGCCTTTTTGGGAATTTCACAACCCTCAAGGCCAATGGCAATCACCTTTCCGTGCCGCGCCTTGATTTCCATCATATTACTGATGTTTTTACCCATTACTTCCTCGTTGGTGGCCAACACAATGGTTAGGACGGATGGATCAATCAACGCAAGCGCTCCATGCTTGAGCTCACCAGCCGGATAAGCTTCTGCATGCATATACGATAATTCCTTGAGCTTTAACGCACCCTCAATCGCAATCGGATACAGCAATTGGCGGCCGATAAAAAAGCAATGCTGATAATCAACATAGGTTTTCGCGAGCTTTTGCATCGGTTTGTCGCATAAGGCCAATACCTCATTCACCTTTTGGGGCAAGCTTTGCAGGGCCTGAACGAACTGACGCCCATCGGTAAAACTCATATCGCGCATACGCCCTAAATACAGAGCTAATAGCGCCAACATACCCACTTGACCGGTAAAAGATTTGGTAGCCGCGACCCCAACTTCCATTCCTAAATGCAAATAAATACCACAACCGGCTTCGCGTGCAATGGTCGAACCTACGACATTGGTAATCGCCAAGGTCGGGAATCCTTTCCGTTTTACCTCGCGCAACGCATTGAGGGTATCCAAGGTTTCGCCGGATTGGCTGACCACAAAAACCAAGGTGTTTTTATTTAACGGAGCATTGCGGTAACAAAATTCCGACGCATACTCTACATCAACCGGAATACGCGCGTAGGTTTCAATCAACGAAGCACCAATTTTACAGGCATAAAGCGAAGATCCACAGCCTAACAACAAAATACGTTCCACCTGCCGCAATTCATAAGGAGTAATTTGTAATCCACCCAAATGCGCTGAGCTTCCATCGGACGAAAAGCGCCCTAAATACATGTTTTCCAGCGCCGTGCCTTGTTCAAAAATCTCTTTTTTGGCATAGTTTGGAAAATCGCCCAAATCGGCAGTATTCTGTTCACGATCAATGGTTTCAATCGATGGGGACGTTACGGAGCCATTCATCAAATCCGTGATTTGATAATCCATGCCCTTGATATGCACCATCTCATGATCCGACAGGTAAACAACATTTTCAATATGACCCGAAAAAGCCCCTACATCGCTGCCCAAAAACAAACCATCCGGATTGATTCCCAAAACCAACGGCGAGCTCTTACGCACCCCAATCAATTCATTCGGACAATCCGTACAAATGACCACGATTCCATACGTACCTTGAACTTCCGCCAAGCTTTTACGTACGCTTTCCTCAAAGCGTTGAGACGTAGGTAATTGATCCAATTGTTGATAATACTGGGCTATCAGGTTAACCAATACTTCCGTATCCGTATCGCTGTAGAACTTAAACCCTTCTTTTAACAAAGTGGCTTTTAACGCAGCATAGTTTTCAATTACCCCATTGTGGACAAGGATAAACTTCTTATCGTTGCTGACGTGCGGATGGGCATTCTTTTCAAAAATGCCTCCGTGGGTAGCCCAACGCGTATGGCCAATACCCACATGCCCCTTTAATCCTAAAGGGCTCACATGCTTGATTAAATCTTCAATGTACCCAACCGAACGTTCAATCCGGAAGGGATGCTGTTCATCGCCAATCGCAATCCCTGCTGAATCGTAACCGCGATATTCAACGCACTTCAGGCCCTTAATAAGAATTTGCAAGGCATCCTGTTTTCCGATATAACTAATAATACCGCACATGGATATTAAGAAACGTATGATAACCCATTGGTTCGTCAAGCAGTATTTATCCCCTCAAGCATCATGAATCCTACACGCGTTTGCTGTATTATCTTAGGCGGAGGACGCGGATCCCGTTTGGCTCCCTTAACCCAAGTACGCTGTAAACCTGCCGTACCCTTGGGAGGGAAATACCGATTGGTTGATATCCCTATTAGTAACTGTTTACACGCCGGTTACAATCAAATTTACTTGTTGACCCAATTCAACACGGAATCGCTGCATCGTCACATTCAAGAAAGCTACCGCTTCGATTATTTTTCCGGTGGATTTGTAGAAGTGTTATCCGCCGAACAAACCAATGTGAACGACGATTGGTACCGTGGAACCGCCGATGCCGTACGTCAGAACTTAATCCATATTCAATGGGCCGATGATGAGGTGGTTCTCATTTTATCTGGCGACCAACTGTACCGCATGGATCTTCATGCCTTCGTTCGCCACCATCTGCAAAGCCAAGCAGATATTACCATTGCGGCTAAAGCTATGCCCGCTACACAGGCTCATCAATTTGGTTTGATGGAAATAACCGAAGATCATCAAATTAAACGCTTTGTTGAAAAACCGCAGGACAAAGCAGTTCTTAAAACATTATTTTTACCCCCCTCGTTACGCAACCAACTAAAGGATAGCAGCGATCAACCCTACTGCATGGCGTCCATGGGAATCTATGCCTTTAAAGCCAAGGTGCTCAAAGAATGTTTAAATTCTGAAGACCATGATTTTGGCAAGGATATCGTACCGCACGCATTAGGTAAGTACCGATTATCCGGTTATCTATTTGATGATTACTGGGCAGATATTGGAACCATTGGAGCTTTTTTTGAAGCCAATTTGATGCTCACTGACCCCCTGCCCATGTTCGATTTTTACAATGAATGGGCTCCTATTTACTCGAAACCGCGCAACCTAGCTGCCTCAAAGTTGAACAGTTGCTCGGTCGACCATTCCATCGTAGCCGAAGGATGCATTATCACCAACGCTCAACTCAATCGGTCGGTCATCGGAATCCGTTCCATCATTCGCAGCAACAGCCAATTGGAGAACGTCTACATGATGGGAGCAGACCACTATGAGCCTATCGAAAACCCAACCAACGCACCGCTGATTGGCATTGGGGAGAACTGCTACATTCGCAATGCTATTTTGGATCGCAATGTACGCATTGGCAACAACGTACGCTTGTCGCCCGAAGGGAAACCAAATGGCTTTCATCAAGGCTCTATTCATATTCAAGACGGTATTTTGTGCATCGAAAAAAATGGCATTATACCGGATAACACCATTCTATAAATCGCTTAAATACCGGCTAAAAACAGCCCCACAAGCTTAAGGATACGTTTTTGCTTGCTTAACCCAAGTCAACGCTTCATTGTAAGCTTACCATCGGGGAGTTAGCTCAGTTGGTTAGAGCACTAGCATGACACGCTAGGGGTCACTGGTTCGAATCCAGTACTTCCCACCATGTTTTCATGAGAAAATTCAGCTTAATTTGGCTTATCGGATTATATCTGTGCGTCCTTTTGGGAGCAGCCATCTTAACCCCCCTCCTTCATCAATGCGTACAGCTCATCGATCATGCGTGTTCGCTAAAAGCCCTCCATCATTTAGCCACAAAACCTTTATCGCAATACCTCGATCGCATACGCATGGTCAGCTTCTTTGCAACGGTTCTCTGGCTATCCAAATCCAACCATTTTTGGGGCAATTGGCACTTACGCAGCACCTTTAAATACTACCTAAGCACCTTTGTTGCCGGCTGCTTGCTTTGGTGCGTGCTATTTGCCATCATCATGGCCGTTATTCCCCCTGTATTCCATTACCCCGACGGACATTTGCGCTTCGGTGGGGCTTTTGTCGGCAGTTTCTTCTTAGTATGCTTGGAAGAAATCATGTTCCGTGGATTCTTATGGGACGCGTTACGCACACGCTATTCCGTAGGCTTAAGCACCCTATTCTTATCGCTCCTGTTTGCCTTGATGCACTTTTCCATGTGCACCGACAGCGAACATCCATCCTTGTGGATTCAAAGTTTTTTGTGCGCCAAAAGTTCCCTAGTTAACATTGTGCATGGCTTTCAACTGACTTATTTCCTATGCCTATTCCTTTTGAGCGGCCTATTAATCAATTTACGCACCCAATGCCAAACGCTATGGGCAAGCATCGGATTTCACCAAGGTCTTGTGTTTGTCCTTTTATTATCGCGGCAATGGTATTATTTTTTCCCCCAACCACCCTCTTGGTGGGGCAACGGAAGCTTAACCCATTCTTGGTTCGTCCTATGCGTTTTACTGGTGATCTACCTGTGGACACTTTGGGCTAAAAAACGGTTCATTAAGGCATCAAAAATTACCTATTGAAAAACGTTTAAAAAAACGATAAGATAAAGCGGACATGTACAAATGGGGAATTATCATTTTAGCTTGCTTACTCAGCGGTAACGCGTATGCAGGCGTTGCAGTAAGCCCCAAACCCTACGTCCTTTATCACATTGGGCATTTTCCCATTACCAATGGGATGCTGTACACATGGATTATTTCAGCAGCCATCATTATCCTGATGCGCTTGTTGATCAAAAAGCCGCAGATGGTACCCAACAAACGCCAATTGGTGATTGAAGGCATTATTGAGAGCATTTATTCGCTGGTAGAACCCATTGTTGGCAAGCGCGTTATGGGGCAAGCATTTCCTTTGTTAATTGGGTTTTTCATCTACATTTTAATACAAAATTGGAGCAGTTTGTTGCCGGGAGTGGGTACTATTGGTTTCTATCAAGGAAATCATTTTACTTACTTTTTCCGTCCATCCAACGCCGACCTTAACGCAACTTTGGCGTTAGCGGCTATCTCCATGCTCGCTTGGGGATACTTCGTCATCAAAAACGAAGGGCTTAAGGGAACGCTCCTGCATATCTTTGGAAATAAGGCGGATCGATCAGAATTATCTTTTGGTATTTACACCTTTTTATTCTTCATCTTCTTAGCAGTTGGATTTATCGAATGTATTTCGATCCTGTTCCGCTTGATTTCCTTATCCTTTCGTTTGTACGGTAATGTGTTTGGGGGCGAAAACCTCATCAACAACATCATGGCTTTAGCTCCATGGGCAAAATTCCTAGTGCCCATTCCCTTCTATTTCCTCGAAATTTTAATTGGCGCTGTCCAAGCGTTCGTTTTTACTTTACTCGTAGCAGTCTATATTGGTAGCATATGCAACCATGAAGAAGCTCATGAGTAATGAGGTTCATTGAAGTCGTACAAAACATTTAAAAAAAGATAAAAACATGAATATTGTTGGAGATATCGCACGAGGATTAACCTCCTCATTGGGTTGCTTAGCAGCAGCTATTGGTGTTAGCCTAATCGGAATGAAAGCAGTCGAAAAGGTAGGTCGTAACCCAAGCGCTTCTGCTATAATCTTGGTCCAGGCCAATTCAGGTACGGCTTCCGCGCAAGCAGTAGCGTCTTATTCGCTCTTCTTATACCAAGGGTAATACTTTATGATTCTTGGAGTTTTGGCCGTAGCAGGAACGCCTGACAATGCGGTTGTGCGCCTTGCCAATTCGTTTGGAGTACAAACTGAATTGTTGGTGGCACAGATGATCAACTTTTGTTTGGTCTCCTACCTCCTTTATCGCTTCGCTATCAAGCCTGTTCTCAAAACCGTTGAGGAACGCAAAAGCAAGATTGCCGAAGGGCTAAAGTACACAGAGGACATGAAAGCCCAATTGGCATCAGCGGAGCAAGAGCGCCTCAATACGTTAGCCAAAGCTCAAAAGGAAGCACAAGCACTATTGGCCAAAACCAAAGCTGATTGTGAACTGTATACGAGCGAACAGACGAAGGCAACGGAAGCAAAGATGGCTCGGTTGTTAGAACAATCCCAAAACGCATTGGTTACGGAACGTGCCCAATTACTATCCGAGGTACGGCATGAAACGGCCAGCCTAGCAGTAGCGGCAACCGAAAAGCTTTTGAGTTCCATCCTAACAGATGATATGCGCCAAAAGCTTAACCAAAAAGCAGCAACGCTATTAGCGGAAAAGGAAGATCATGGAACGCAAGCATAAAGCATTGATCCAAACGCTTGCCCGTATCACCTTTGAGGGGCAGGAATCCTCTTTGCAAGCACGCATTAAAGAGGTTGTCGACTTCCTCATTCATAGCTATCCGCGCGATGCTAAATGCTTTTTGGAATACTATGGCTTTTGTCTCCTGAAAGAATACAAAAATCGCTATGCTGTCTTGGAGTATGCCCATCAATTACAAAGCGAATTGTTGGAACAAATCAAAGCCCAAGCGCTCAGCGACAAAAACACCCAATGGGTAGCAGAAGAAAATCCTGAATTATTAGGGGGCTTTCGCTTCCAAATCGGCGATAACCGTTGGGACGTCTCGTTAAAAGGACAATTAGAAAACATCAAACAACATTTATCTTAGATGACAACGAGCATTTATACAGATATTAAAGCAGCGATCAGCTCTTTCCAACCCAAGGCTATTCGCACCAACGTCGGCAAGATTGAAGAGTTAGCCGATGGAGTTGCAAAGATCTCGGGTCTATCCGATGTCATGTACAACGAAATGGTGGAATTTCCTAATTCCGTTTACGGCATTGCTTTGAACTTGGAAGAAGATGAAGTACGAACCATTTTAATTGGTGATTATAGCCAACTAAAGGTAGGAGATTCCTGCAAAACCACCGGACACTTATTGTCCGTTCCAGTAGGTAAAGAATTACTAGGGCGCGTGGTTGATGCGTTAGGTCATCCGATCGACGGCAAAGGCGATTTAGCAACTAAAACCTATTACCCCGTTGAAAAAATTGCTCCTGGAATTATTACCCGTAAATCGGTTGATCAACCCTTACAAACGGGTATTTTATCAGTCGACGCCATGTTCCCTATCGGCCGTGGACAGCGTGAGTTGATCATTGGGGATCGCTCAACCGGTAAAACTACGTTGGCGCTCGATGCCATTCTTCACCAAGCAGAGTTAAACCGCCAAGGGCTTGCAGATAACAACCCTGATTTTCGCCCAGTTTACTCTATTTACGTGTGTATTGGTCAGAAAAATGCAACCTTAGCGCGTACCTTAAAGCTTTTAGAAGATCAGGGTGCATTGGAATATACGATTGTGGTAGCCGCTCCTGCCTCTGCAAACGCAACCAATCAGTACATTGCGCCTTATGCGGGTACAGCTATGGGCGAATATTTTATGCAAAACGGCATGGATGCGTTGATTGTTTACGACGATCTATCGAAACATGCAGCTGCCTACCGACAAATTTCATTGGTGTTAAAGCGTCCTTCGGGTCGTGAAGCGTACCCAGGAGATGTATTCTACCTTCATTCACGCTTGTTGGAACGCTCAGCGCGCCTCAATTCCAATTACGGCGGTGGTTCCTTAACCGCTTTGCCTATCATTGAAACCCAAGCAGGCGATGTATCCGCTTACATTCCAACCAATGTTATTTCCATCACCGACGGACAGCTGTTTCTGGAAACCGATCTGTTCAATCAAGGCTTACGCCCAGCTATTTCGGTCGGAATTTCCGTTTCGCGCGTAGGGTCTGCTGCTCAAATTAAAGCCCTAAAGAAGGTTGCGGGTCAGTTAAAACTCGATATGGCACAGTATCAAGAACTCCAAGCCTTTACGCAGTTCGGTTCGGATATGGATGCAAAAACCCGCCAACAATTAACGCGCGGACAGCATATTTTGGAGCTCATCAAGCAAGGCGCCCATGTTTCGCGACCAGCAGAATTGCAGGTAGTGCTCTTGTGGGGCATGCAAAAGGGATTTTTTGATGCCGTTTCCTTAACCGATATGCCTACCATCCTAAAATCGTTAACCGATTATGTCATGGATCTTAAGAAAGACTTTTTGGCTCAATTACGGCGCGAAAAGGTTTTATCGGAATCCTTAGAACAACAGATGGAAAGTATTTTCAAAGAATGGGGTGCCCAAAATTTAAAGCAGGCCTAAGCATATGAAAGGAATGCAAGCAATTCGGACGCGCATTCGAGCCGTTAAAAACACGGCTCAAATCACACGCGCTATGGAATTGGTCGCTTCCTCTAAGATGAAAAAGGCGCAGGATAGCGCTTTAGGAAGCCGTCTGTACGCTTGCGAATTGGCTGCGTTGTTCCACGCCGTTACGCAACAGGTACCGTTGGAATCCATCCATCATCCGTTCCTTGAAGAACGTCCGGTTCAACACCGAGGCATTCTGTTGATTACCCCCGATAAAGGTCTCTGTGGTTCCCTCAACCAAAACTTACTGCGCACCCTGTTAACGCTTCCCAAAAGCGCACGCTTTATTGCCATCGGGCGCAAGGGTGTACAGTTCTTATCGCACTGCCATTCGGACATCTTGGCACACTTTAACTGCCCCGATACCATTAAATTTCAACAGATTCAAACGGTGGTACATTTTTTATTGGAAGCGTTCGAGAATAAACAAATCGATACGATTGAGGTTCTATTCCCCCGCTTTAAAAACACCTTGGTTCAAGAACCTACCTTACGCCATTTATTTCCCATGACGGATTTAAAAAGCGAAGTACAAAAATTACAGGAATGGTCAGGGGCTCAAACGCCTATTAATAATAAGGCCAATGACACCCATTTCATTATTGAACCCGATGGTAAAACCATTTTGGAACGCTTACCCATCCTTTTTTTGAAAAAAACACTCTATCAAATCTTACTGGAAGCGAAAGCGTCGGAACATAGCGCCCGTATGGTAGCTATGAAGGGAGCAACCGACAACGCTGAATCCCTAATCCAAACGCTACAGCTGGAGTATAACAAAGCACGCCAAGCAGGCATTACTCAGGAAATCGTTGAAATTTCAGCCAGTCAGCATACCGCATAAAAGAGAAGCACATGAATGTAGGAAAAATTGTTCAGGTTATTGGCGCCGTCGTTGATGTCCAATTTGAAGCCGATAAAACACCTCCCATTTACAATGCCTTGGAGGTTACGTTAACCATCGATGGAAAAGAACAGTCAATTTTGTTGGAAGTTCAACAGCACTTGTACGAAGGACTCGTTCGTACGGTTGCTATGTCTTCATCGGATGGATTAAAACGAGGCATGTCGGTTAACGACACTGGTAAGCCCATTACGGTACCCGTTGGTAAAAGCGTACTCGGACGTATTTTGAACGTAACGGGAACGCCCGTAGATGACCGTGGTCCTATTGAGGCTGAAGCTTATTTACCGATTCATCGAACCGCACCGGGATTAACCGAACAAAACACGGAATCCCACATCTTGGAGACGGGCATCAAGGTTATTGACCTGATTTGTCCGTTCATAAAAGGCGGTAAGGTTGGTGCTTTTGGGGGCGCAGGGGTTGGAAAAACGGTGGTTATCATGGAGCTCATTCAAAACATTGCAATGGCTCATGGAGGTTATTCTGTTTTTGCAGGAGTCGGCGAACGTTCCCGTGAAGGTAACGACCTGTATAAAGAGATGATCGAAGCTAAGGTTATCGATTTGCAACAACCTGAAAACTCAAAGGTAGCGCTAGTTTATGGTCAGATGAACGAATCCCCAGGAGCTCGTATGCGCGTAGGTCTTACCGGATTAACCATTGCTGAGTACTTCCGCGATCACTACCATCAGGATGTATTGATGTTCATCGATAACATCTTCCGTTTCTCTCAAGCGGGTTCTGAAGTATCTGCATTGCTCGGTCGTTCTCCATCAGCCGTCGGTTATCAACCAACGCTCAGTCAGGAAATGGGTAGCCTGCAAGAACGTATTACGTCTACCAAAAACGGTTCCATTACCTCCTTTCAAGCGGTTTATGTGCCAGCCGATGACTTAACGGATCCTGCCCCTGCTAATACCTTTGCGCACCTCGATTCTACCATTGTGTTGGATCGACGCATTGCTGCTCTAGGAATTTACCCCGCGGTTGATCCCCTCGCATCCGGTTCGCAAGCCTTGGATCCAAGCATTATTGGCGAAGAACATTTTACAACTGCTCGCCGCGTCCAAAGTGTGTTGCAGCGTTATAAGGACCTGCAGGATATCATTGCTATCTTGGGAATTGATGAATTGTCCGCGGATGATAAATTGACCGTTTCTCGCGCGCGCAAAATCCAAAAATTCTTGTCGCAACCCTTCCACGTTGCAGAAGTGTTTACCGGAACCCCTGGAAAATACGTCAAAACTGCCGATTGCGTTAAAGGCTTTAAGCGTATTTTGGATGGTGAATTAGATGAAATCCCTGAAAACAACTTCTATATGAAGGGAACCATCGAAGAGGTTATCGAAGCATCAAAGGCGTAAAAACCTATGGCGTTTAGTCTAAAAATCATCACTCCTGAGCGTTTGGTAATGGATGTACAAGTGACATCGGTTACGTTGCCAACCGCTTTGGGGGAAATTGAGATTTTAGATGGCCACTTACCGATTATCGGCATTATTGAGGCTGGAACGTTAACCTATCGCAGCGCACAATCCACAACCTCCATTGCTATCGACACTGGTTTTTTCAAACTGCTGGGATCGGACTTAGTGGTTTTAACCGAAGCTGCTATTGATGTAAACAGCATGGATGAAGGGGCGATTGACGAAGCGGTTAAACGGGCCAAAGAAGCGCTGGAAAAAGCAAAAACTGAACGTCAGTTGGATGAAGAAGAATTGGATCGTTTAGATAAGATTTTGCGTTTCCAAGTCGCGCAAAAATTAACCAAAACTATCAAACATTAGAGGTTGTTGATGAGGGCTTTTGAAACAACCCTACGCGTACGTTACGCCGAAACCGATGCCATGGGTATTGTTCATCATAGCCGCTACTTCGTTTGGCTGGAAATGGCTCGTATTGAATGGCTAAGGTCTCTCGATTTGGACTACAAGGTCATGGAGCGCGAAGGATTTTCCATACCCGTTGTACAAGCCGATTTAACCTATAAATCCCCAGCGTTTTTTGATGATGAGCTTCGGATTGAATTAACCCCCCCTACTGATTTGGGACACGTACGTTTCACCTTAAATTACCTGATTAAGCGCGACACAACCGTCTTAACTCAAGGGTTTACGGTTCATGTGTTTTTAAACAAAGACCATAAGTTGATCCAACCGCCGCACTTTTTCATTGAACGCCTAAAAGCACAATAACAGGCTCAATTTCCATCCTATTTATCAAAAAATAAATTGACGGTTTGCTTAAAAATTTTACGCTACCTTTAAAATATAAAAAGAAAAGATTAGTTATGGCTATTCCTAATGTATCAAAACCACAACCCGAGTTCTCGAAGTTGCGGCAAATATTCTTCCCAATTCATTCTTATGAATTGAAGAAGG
Organism: Opitutales bacterium; assembly: GCA_024407725.1. Taxonomy (GTDB): domain Bacteria; phylum Verrucomicrobiota; class Verrucomicrobiia; order Opitutales; family UBA9783; genus UBA3869. Next base: position 60,803 of record JAKSVZ010000003.1, on the reverse strand, counting down.
CAATCCCCATGGGTTTCATTTTTTTCTTCATTCTGTTCAACTACACCTGCGTTCGTAACATCAAGGATTCTTTGGTAGTTACCAATACAGGAGCTGAGGCACTTTCGTACTTAAAGTTGTTTTGCGTAACCCCATCAGCCATCTTATTCATGCTGATTTACGCTAAAGCAAGCGATATTCTTAGCAATGAACACCTGTTCTACGCTACCTTATCCCCGTTCATCATCTTCTTCGGGTTATTTGCTTTTGTCATTTATCCCCATCGTGAATTCTTCCACCCATCTGTAGCCACCATTACAGCGCTACAAGGACAATTCCCGTCTTTGCACTGGCCGATCGCTTTATTAGGGGTCTGGAGCTATGGTTTGTTCTACGTATTAGCCGAACTTTGGGGAAGCGCCATTCTATCGCTATCCTTCTGGCAGTTCGCGAACCAAATTACCAAAACATCTGAAGCAAAACGTATGTACGCTTTCTTCGGATTAATGGCTCAATTTTCGCTGTTATTCGCCGGAGCCGTTGGTAAATGGTCTTCAGATATCCGTTCTAAAGTTTTACCGGGAGAAGATCCTTGGCAAATCACCCTTAACTACTTAATGACCGTTGTCGTTATTTGCGGTATCTGCACCATGGTGCTTTATCGCTGGATCTACAAAAATGTATTAACTGATAAACGCTTCTACGATAAACCTGAATTACCAGGCGTCAAAAAGAAAAAAGCAAAAGCTGGTTTGATCGAAAGCCTCAAGACCATCTTTACTTCACCTTACTTAGGATTAATCGCTATGTTGGTTATTTCCTACGGAATTAGCGTCAACGTTATCGAAGGTCTTTGGAAGAGCCAAATCAAGGTACGTTATACCAACGAAAACGATTACAATACCTTCATGAGTAATGTAACGACGTGGACCGGTATTATGTCGATTATTATGCTGATTATTGGTGGTAATATATTACGTATGTTCCGCTGGACAACCGCTGCCGCTATTACCCCCTGCGTCTTTATTGTCGGAGGTATATCATTCTTCTCCTTCATTATCTTTAAAGACAATTTAGCAGGCATGTTAAGCAACATCGGAACCAATCCAGTTGCAGTCGCAGTTATCTTAGGAGCTATCATCGTAACCATCTCCAAAGCTACCAAATATGCCTTGTTTGACCTAACAAAGGAAATGGCTTACATCCCATTGGATGAAGAAATGAAGGTTAAAGGTAAAGCGGTGGTCGATGTAGTCGGTGGACGTCTCGGAAAATCCGGTGGTGCTTTCTGCCAAGTATTGCTGTTCTCGGTTGTCGGATCTATCATGGGAACCAAAGCAACCTACTTCCAAATCGTACCTTACTTGTTCGGTATCTTCTTGGTAATCGTTACTTTATGGCTCCTATCGGTTAAATCCTTAGGTAAAAAAGTAGAAGCAGCCAATAAAGCAAAAGCTGAATAAGCTTTAACAACAGTTATAAAAAAGCTAGGTAATTTTACCTGGCTTTTTTGTTTTTCAGGGTCACTAAATGAGCCAGCCACCTTATTAAAGCTTCTCGTGCTCTATAAAAAAGCTTGCAATTTCCGGAAAACGCCCAAAATCTTATAAGGAAACGCCTTATAAGGAAACGCCTTATAAGGAAACGCCTTATAAGGAAATGACTAAAAGAATAAGCCTATTATTAGCTCTAAGCATTGCTTTAGGAATACACACCCCCTGTTATGGTTTGTACGTCATGGTACGTTCGGGGTTCGGGGAGTTAAAGGGAGACGATTGGGGAAAGTTTTCTAAAGGAAAGTTGGAAGACCCAAATGTCATTGGCGTAACAAATAATCGCATATCGCGAGACAATGATTGTACATCGGGTAAAATTCCATACAGCAATCACCGCAATTTATCAGTTGCTTTAGGCGGACGGTTCGATGTATTCAATATTGGATCTTTAGGCTTAGAAATAGAAATATTAGGAGCTTATGTCAGCGTAAAGAAACGCGCACCCTTCAATGATGAATGGTGGGATGTTAACATTCCCTATCGCCCCGATTTCTATGCCATAAGATGTAGCTATTTACGAGATGAGGCTGGACATCCGATATGGAACAGGAATTATATAATGTTTTACCTTAAAAACCAACGCATTGCTGGAGCTCAAGTCAATGTCTATTGGGAACACTATATCTTAGATTGGTTATCCGCTGGTATTGGTGGGGGTATCGGTGGTGCTTATATCTGCACCAAATTTACGACATTAGACTTTTGGCGAATATGGACTCCTAATAATTTGGTCACTTGTACTTGGTTAGGTGACAGCCGCCGTAAGTACGTCCATTCCGGTTCGTTGCTGTACAATTTTAGTCTGTTTGTACGCGCAGAGAAATTTGAAACGCTATTCGAAGTCGGTTACCGCCATATCGGGCTGCATCAAATGTTTGGTGCTAAATGTTATGGATTGGAAATCCCCAAGCTCGCTAATTTCCATTCCGATCAAATCTATTTGGGCGTAGGAAGAACCTTCTAAGCACGGTAAGGCTCCAAAAAATTATTGTTTAAAGCAATAAGAACCGGCAACGCAATGGGCGACCCCTAAGTTCGCTAGTTTGGCGGCAATTTCAGGATTAATACCTCCATCAACCGTTAACGTTAGCTGCGGATAAGCTTGATGGATAGCTGCTACGCGCTGATAGGTGGCTTCGATAAAACTTTGGCCACAAAACCCTGGATGGACACTCATGATTAAGCAATTGCCTGATTCCTGAAGTAATGCTTTCGGAAGGCATTCCAAGGGCGTTTCTGGATTGATGACCAATCCCCATTGGATACCGCTTGCTTGCAAGGTTTTACACGTTTCAGCAGCCGATGGAACTTCAACGTGGACAAAGATACGCTGGGCTCCTGCTTGAATGCAGGGGTGAATAAAATTCTCTGGATTGGTAACCATCAGATGAACTTCGATCAACAAACGAGGCGCAATCCGTTTAACCGCAGCCACCATAGCAGAACCGAAACTGATATTGGGGACAAAATGTCCATCCATAATATCCACATGAATGCTTGCATAATCTGCGCTGACCCGCTTTAAAGCATCACCAAAGCACAAAGGATCCGCCGCAAATAGCGATGGAATCCATTCAAAAGCACTCATGGATTATTCCTTCAACCCTTTTTGCATGCCAATCGCTACGATTATTTTCTTGGCTAAATCGCGCGCTAACAACGGAATTGCTTGGTACTCAGCCGTTTGACCTTCTGTCGCACTCCGTATGGACACGTCTACTGTAAATTCACGATCCTTAAAGTAATAATACCCTGTGTTCGTATCCTGCAGGCTGCAACGGGCGGTAGCTTTTAAGGACAAAGAATGCGCAGTTAATGCGTCGTCCGTGCTTACACTACTCACACTCGGATCATAACGCACTAAGTGGGTTTCCAACCGAGCATCCGCACCTGATTCCTTGGTCACTACCTTCAAAATGCTAGTACGAACCAACTCTTCACGCAATTGGCGAGTCAATACACCGGAGATATTAGCCACCAAGGCATCCTTAATGATGGGCTGAACATAAATCGTTTTCAGGGGACATTGAGCCACCGGATACCCTGCCTGATAATGGCACGCATTCAACAACAAGAGCAATAAAAGTGCGCTGATACGTATCCGCATACTTGAATCATCCATTGTTCCTAAAAAAAAAGCAATTTTTTCCGTTATAATAAACCAACAAGATGTCTATTAACGAATACGCTACCTTTGACCGCGCCATTCATTGGAAAAAGGTCGATGGAGTTATTGTTCTCAGCATTCAAAATTATCTCGATGCAGATTTAACACCCAAACTGGAAGTCGCATTCAAAGAACTTTCACAAGGCGCCAACCTTCCGATTATTATCGACGGAAGCAATTGGCAGTTCGTAACCCCTACGGGATTAGGAGTGTTTTTAAAATTCATACAACGGGTAAAGCCAACCAAACGGTCTATGGCACTCGCCAACCCTACCGAATTGATTCGTACCATCTGGGGTTTAAGCGGACTTCAGGCCATCGCCCCGATCTATGACACCCTGAAACAAGCCATACGCGCCTTATCGAAGGATTCAGCCCAAACGCATAAAAGACGCGTATTGCCGCTTGTATAATACGTTCGAAGTTGACTTAATGCTGCTCTGTGCCCCATGATACCCATATGGTACCCTTAACCGCTGTGATTATTGCGAAGAATGAAGCAGATCGCATTACTGCCTGTTTGCAATCCCTAAGCGGCTGGGTTCAAGACATCGTTGTGGTACTCAATGATTGCACCGATCGTACACGCGCCATTGCTGAAAGCTTTCACGCACGCATCGTAGAACACGCATGGGAAGGATACGCTCAGCAGCGCAACATCGGAACTCAATACGCCAACACCCAATGGATTTTCCGTATCGATGCCGACGAAGTGGTATCGCCTGAATTACGCACGGCTATTGAAGCGTTTTTTGCCAATTCCAACCATACCCGTTACAGCGCCTGTTATTGCTACCGTATCAATCGATTTTTAGGTCAGTGGTTAAAGATGAACGACCATCAACTGATTCTGTTTGATAAAAACCATGCTCATTGGGAAGGCGTAGTTCATGAACGCCTATGTTTCTCAGGCCCTGCACAAACTTTATTCGGCCCCTTGTTCCATTACACCGAACGTGATGTAGCTCATACCCTACAAAAAAACATCCATTATGCGCAGCTAAAAGCAACCGAATTGGCTCAGCGCTACTCCCAAAAACGTTTAGCGTTTAACCTCCTCACGTATCCTTGGCACGCCTTTATTAAGAGCTATTTTCAGCAACGGTGCTACCGTAATGGCATTGCAGGCTTTTATGTAGCAAGCCTATCCGCTATCTACGTCTTTTTTAAGTATCTGTTCGCAATTGAACTCAAGCACAACCATGATTAAAGCCACTCTGGTTTTATTAGCTGCTGGGAAAGGAAGCCGTTTCGGAGGCCCCAAGCAAATACATACCTTTGAGCCTCAACATGCTCCGTTAGCAAGCTATGGAATATGGGACGCCTTACAGGCCGGATTTCATTACTTTGTCGCTATCGTAAACCCCGAAACTCAGCCGTTTTTTGAGCATATTTTTGACCAATTTGGCCTCAAAAATCGTTCGCAATGCGTTTTGCAAGAAGATCCATCGCTTGAGCTAGGAATCCATCGAACCAAACCTTTTGGAACCGGACACGCATTGTATGCCGCTCGCCATGCAATTACTACCCCCTTCGTCATTAACAATGGCGACAATTGGTATGGGTACGAAGCCTATGCGCAAGCCATGCAATTCCTATCCTCTAATCACCAAGAGTGCGCGTTGGTTGGATACCCGCTTAAAACAGTCTTATCTCCCAACGGAAGCGTTTCTAGAGCTATTTGCAGCGTTCAAAACGGCAAAATTACGCGTTTGCAAGAATATACCCATATCGAACAAACCCCTAACGGTATTGTCCATCATCAGGATACAGAAACCGTTCTTCTTGCACCCGATGCTTATACTTCGGTAAACTTTTGGGTACTGCAACAAAACGTCCTTTCTGCTTTAGAAGAACAATGGCAGGTGTTTATCCAACACATGACGCATCCGGAAATCGAAGAATTCTATTTGCCAACCGCCATTCAAGCCATTGCAGCCCAACAACAGCGCCCTATTCATCTACTTCCTAATCTAAAAGATAAGTGTTTAGAAATAACCTATCCTGCCGATGTAAATCCCATACAGGATTATTTAAGGTCCCAAACGCAACAGGGTAGGTATCCGCTGATTTTCGGGTAAATTTTTTGCCAATTAAACCGAATTATCATTAATATGAGGTTCGGTTTCAGTAGCCTTTGTTGTTCCTTGTTATTTGCTACTCACTGTTTCGCCTATCCTGTTATTCACGATGGTTCTATGGTCGATGCTACGTTCAAACAAGTAGCGTATAATCATATTCCCGATGCTCCATTGGTTAACGCAATCCTTACGCAATCGCATTCGATGGAACTGCATACCTTATATGAACAATTGCAGTACCTATGCATTACGTGCGATGAAGATTGGAGAGATTTTATCTCACAATTAGAAGCGAACATTTCCCGTAATAATTCTCAATCCATCCTAGCTACCACGATTACCGTAAAGGGGCAGCTCAAAAAAATACTGACTCCATTCTTAGGCGAAGCTCAAGCGAACCAACCCACTATCCAAATGTCCATTGTCAGCGCCATCTTCCTCTATACCATCTCCTACCTTCCCCCTGACGAAATCCGACAACTCTCTTTGGGGTATACCGGCAATTTACAGGAAAAATTCGATGAATACGCATGCGCCTTTATTAGACCATCTTCACAGGAACAAAGACCTGCGGTTAAAAAAGAGGTAAAAAACGCCTCTAATGCGCGTTAATCGTTCACCTGAAACGATTCCCACTGACGTAAAAACGCCGCCCCTTCTTTCAAACTTTGCAGCTGTTGTAGATACCGCTTTAATTGCTCCCCATTTTTCCGTTTGTGAGCAATAAAACACAAACCATACAGCGCTTGCGCCTTTAAATAATTCAACGTGCCTTGATATAAGGTTTTAAATTCCGCTTCGGCAGCATCCAACTGATCCAATTGCAATGCGATAAATGCGTATCCCATGCGCGCTTGTTCTTTCAAAGGCGATAGGGTTCCATAGGTTTTTGCCTGCCGATAGCATTCCAATGCATCGCTCCATTCCCCTTTGTGCTCGTACTCATGTGCTTGGCGTAAAAACACAAATGCCTGTAGGTTGCTCAATTGGCTAGGTACGCTTAATTTAGCCCAAGCCACCTGATCTCCCAAGGTTGGGCACTTTGCATACTCCGCCACATAATGGTTAATGCGGTGCGCTTGCCAACCTTTAAAAATCCCAACAACAGCCCCTATCGTTAATGCAATAATAGCAATGGCTCTTAAGCGTCCTGCTTGCGCCTGTAACCATGCGCTGAAAGTATACCAATCGAATACCGGTTTTACGCTCTTAACGGATGGGTCATCCGCGTTCCCCGGAAATTTAACGATGGATGGCTTTTGGGAATTCATTATTCATAGTCCTACGCTTTATTACCCCCAAGGTCAACTTTTTCCCGCATCCCTCAATTGAGTTTTGAATTCAAAAGCATTATACTAAAAATATACAACGATGAGAATTTTAATGGCTAGCCCCGAATGCGCTCCCTTTGCGGAAACAGGAGGTCTCGGTCACATGGTAAGCGGCCTCGCAAAAGCCTTAGCTAATCGCCATCATGACGTACGGCTGTTCTTGCCCCTCTATGGATTTATCCACCCACAAAACGATTGGTTTTGCCATAGAGATATTTCAGTGTACATGGGGCAAAAGATTGAAAAATGCCAAGTATATGAAGTCGTCCAAAATGGAATTACCTTCTACTTTATCGACGCTCCTAATTACTTTAAAGATGCCGCGATTTATGTCGATGGGACTTATAACGGCGAACGTTTTGCCTTCTTCTGCCGAGCGGTACTCGATAGCTGTAGTACGTTGCAATGGGCTCCAGAAGTCATACATTGCCATGATTGGGCCACAGGGCTGATCCCCGTCTACTGCAACACCTTACGTTCTTGCCATCCCATCAGCGCCGCCGCAACCGTTTTCACCATCCATAACCTTCAGTATCAGGGCATATTTTCCCCCTCCATTTTATCCTTCGCAGGCATCCCTTTTTCCGAATTTCATTCCACCAGCCTAGAAGCATTAGGACAGGTAAACTTCCTAAAAGGCGCCCTTTATCATTCCACCAAAATAACCACCGTTAGCCCTCGCTATGCACAAGAAATTCAAACTACCGAATTTGGCTGCGGATTAGACCCCGTACTTCGCTTTAAAGCAGGGGATCTCATCGGAATTTTAAATGGTATCGATACCGATGTGTGGAATCCAGAAACCGACCCGCTGATTCCCAGCCACTTCACCTCAAACAATTTAGGTCCCAAAGAGGAATGTAAAAAGTCCATTCGCGACCAATTTCATTTGCCACACACACAAGCCCCCCTATTAGGAGTGGTCAGCCGCATCTGTTGGCAAAAGGGATTGGATGTCTTTGCTAATGTACTTCCCTACCTCTTAAACAACACTCAACTGCAGGTCGTTATCTTGGGAACGGGTGATATGAACCTAGAAAACCAATTTCGCTCGTTAGAACAGCCATTCTCCAATCAAGTCCGAATGATTACCCAATACGACTCAGGACTCGCCCATCGATTACAAGCTGGATGCGATTTGTTCATCCTCCCCAGTCGTTACGAACCCTGCGGCTTAGCTCAGCTTTATGCTATGCGCTACGGAACTTTACCCATTGTACGCGCAACCGGCGGCTTAGCCGATACCGTTCAGTCGTTAAACGAATCAGACGAAACAGGCTACGGTTTTGTATTTTCCGATCTCCACAACGACGCTATCTACAATACCGTTCATTGGGCTTACCGCATCTATACCGAAAAGCCTCATTTGTTTCAAAAGATGCAAAAAACAGCTATGGAAGCCGATTTTTCTTGGGCACACTCTAGCACACAATACGAATCAGTCTATCAGTGGGCTTTCAATCAACGCGGTTAAACAACCTAACCGCCTTATGAATCGCCCACCGTTCAGCTTAAACCGCCCAACTTATTGTATCGGAGCACAAACCTTGATCGGTACGATTACCTCTTCATACCCCATGGCCGAAATATAAAGCTTTCCGTCGCCTGGTTCACCGCCTTCAAGGCTTATGGTCGCGCTATCTTCTCCCGCAGCAATTTTAACTTCGGGCATGATAACGCTATCGGGAATATTGGTTGTTACATTAACAGCCAACGAATCCGTAACCGGACTATCCAACTTAACTGTTAAAGCCACTTGTTCGCCTTGACCAATCTCCAATTGAGACGGTTGAACCATCAATTGCTTGCTATCGATCAACAAATTACCTACGAAATCCGTTTTGCGTTCCCGTATGCAATATACAGGATAAGCCTTGCCGCTCATTAAATGAGGCACAACAAATGAAATAGCGTTTTCAGAGTAAAAGGTCGTCCATACTTCACATTGTCCAATCACCACGCGATCGTTCGCTGTAAATTCGCTCCCAATGATACGCACTTCCGCTCCTACTGGGGCTCGTTCAAACTGCAACATAGAAGCTCCATGCTCTGAAATAACGTATTCTGTCAACGGGGTTGTGTACGTATACGTACGGATAGATTTGGAACTGGATATCGATTGATAACTTACCTCAAAGTAATACCTCGCCTTCTTTCGATCATTTCCTAAGTTATAATCTACATAGTAAACATCTGGCTTAATAGCATCCGCTTCCAAAGGCACTCTCTTGCCATCAATGACTAACATCGGCGCAAAGGTACCCGCAATCGCTTTGGATTTAGAAATTTTACTGCCAACGGTAAAACGATATAAATTAGAGGGATTACGCGGACAATTAACGGTTAAATCTGTTAACTTTTCCCGACAACCGGACAATCCCATCAGGCTCAACAAGGCCGTTAACGATAGTAATTTAAATAAAAAACAACGAATACTCATAACAAACAGTTATAATTTATGGATTCTTTGTCCAAATAGCAATCACTGATTTTGCATCCCACTGAACCAACGCTTGATTTTACCCTCACTCATGATTCCATAAAAAGGTATTGAAACTCCCCGCATTAGGCCTTTATATCCATGTTCCGTTTTGCACCAATCGGTGCGATTACTGCCATTTCTATAAACAATCCCCCTCTCAGTCTGCTATCCAACAGTTTTTTCAGAACCTCCAACAGGAACGGGATTATTGGCAGTTTGTTTGGGAACAACGCCCGTTTGAAACCATCTTTTGGGGAGGAGGCAATCCAAGCTGCTTAACCCCTGATGAATTGATCGCCTTAGGAAATTTGTGCCCCACATCCGCAAACCTAAAAGAATGGTCCGTGGAAGTATCCCCCACTGCCATCGATAAAGCTAAATTACAAGCCTTGCGTTCGTTGCCCGTAACACGCCTATCCATGGGTGTTCAAAGCTTCAACCCTACCATTTTACATCAACTGGGACGCCGACAAACCCCAGCAGACGTTTTTAAGGCTTACGATGCCTTACGATCCGCGGGATTCAACAACATCAATTTGGATCTCATTTTTCCACCGGATTTTTCTGACTTAACCCTTTGGCGTAAAGACCTAGAAACAGCCATTAGCTTAAACCCTGAGCACTTATCCACTTACTGTTTGACCTACGAAACTACCTCAGGCCCCTTTACCCCTCAGCATCACCAAACGGTCGATGTCGATAAAGAAGCAAGCTTTTACCTGTTTACTTGGGACTTTTTAAACGAACACGGATATCGGCAATACGAAGTGTCTAATTTTGCCAAACCCAACTTTGAATGCCGCCACAACAAAAACACTTGGCTCATGCAAGAATGGTTGGGTTGGGGCCCCAGCGCCGCTTCTCAATGGAATTATCAACGCTTCCAAAACCCCACCCATTTGCCTTATAATTCAGGTCCTCATAGCTCCACTCCATCGCTTACCCCAGACGAGCTTTGCAAGGATCACCTGATCTTCGGCTTACGTTTATGCGAAGGAATCAACCTGCGCGAATTACAAAAACAATTCCCATCGGTCAATTTGGAGCGTTATCAATCGCTTTGGCAGCATTTTTGTGCTCAAGGACTTACGACCTTGAACCATTCTATCTTACGCTGCACTCAACACGGAATGCTCTTAGCTGATAGCTTGGCTGTAGAAATTTTATTACGCTAAGCAACCGGTCATTTTCGGCTTAAGACGCACCTTAAAGAGGGTAAGCAAGTAAAGATAAATCCAAAAATAAACAAGGCTACGTAGTCACTTGGTGTATGAAATTGTAATCGCCAATCATAACCCAAGAGCTGCAGCGGAATCAGAGCTATACACAGCAATTCCAATCCCAAAACACGCATCCAAACCGCAACCTTACTTAACACCAACCCTGTAATCACTCCCATCAAACAAACAAAAGGCTCCCATATGCAGGTATGGATAGGACTTGTCACATTCAACCATAAGCCAACGAACAAACAAGCCAATGCCGTCAGCACCCATTCAGCATAATCATAACGATCTAACCACAATACCATCGGTAGCTCCATGACTCCAAACAAAAACCCACCCAGCACCTCTAAGGGCCGATGATCCTCAAAATAGACCATACCGGCTCCTGCGCAAAGTATTAAACCTAACCCAATGCCTAATCCCCAAAATCGTTTCGTGCGCCATAATAGATACCCATAAACAATCGTTAACGCATGGGTATGCCCACTCGGAAATCCATAACCTCCATAAGGGGTAAACCAGGGCCAAGCAAAGTATTGCTTCAATACACTATTCCAAGTCCCCACTAACAAGAGCAATAACAAAGCCCGTATAAACATACGACGGGATCCAAACAAAACACCCATAGCAATCAGCCCTCCCATAATTAAGGAATTGGATAGCGCATAACAAAGCGTAAAGAATAGGCTCATTCGTAATGCTTTAAGAATTTAAAATTGGGTAAACAGGTAAGGATAAAAGCAATACTGGCTAATCCCAGATAATAATCAATAGATGATTTGATTACCTCACTTAACCAAGTACAAATGATAAGGATCGCACCTATCCCAATCCATTGTTTAACAGCATACGTACTTCTCATTCCTATAAAAACACCCATGAAACAGGCCAAAGGAGGCATTAGGTGCGTTTGAGTATTGGAACACATTAACCATAGAATAGTACAACCCATGACCCATAGGAATAGACCTTGTTCCAAGCAATTATTTTTTTCTAACCACCCTAGCGCAGGTAATTCCAGTATCCCAAATACAATACCTCCCCATACGCAAATCCAAGTATGACATTTAAAGTAGACTATTGACTGTGCCGTTAAGGCTAATACAGTCAACCATAGCACTACCAACCAAAGCTTTTTTTGCCGTAACAACCAATAACCCCAAGCAGCGGTCAATGCTTGCATGTGGGTTGATGGAAAACCATAGCCATAGCCCCAAGGCGTAAACAGCTCTATCTGAAACCACTCTTTTAATAACGAACCAAAGACAACGGTAGCGGCATATACCATCCACACATGCAGATAAGTTTTGCGCGAACCCAATAGGATACCCGAAAGCACAATGATGGCGATGAAATACACCCGAACCATCACGAACGCCATGCTCATCCAATTAAACACCAACAGCTGATGCAGGTATACCGATGAAGTGTCCACGAAAAAAACCTCCTTACTCCCCTAATTAGGGGCGAAAAAACACGTTATTACAATAATTTTTAGCAATTGCCAAATAACGTTCAATCGTTTCCCCATCTTGGGGTGTTTCAGGTTTGTTCTGCGCACTATAACAACGCTGTAGATACCAATAGGCTGAAGGATGAATTAGGGAGCCTAAGTTCCGCAAGGCAGCTTCATCAACCCAATCACGCGCTAACGTAGTACGGAATTCATAGGTACTAGGCGCACGCTGCAACAGTGCTTGAATCGATGCTTTTATATTAGCTACTAACTTGCTTTGTTCAGCTGGTTCAACAAGCTGGGGATAACGCTCTAGAGACGTTTTGAGATCCATTGCAATATAATCAACTAACGGGCTGATCAACCGCACCACCTCCGGATGGCTTCCGTTGGTATCGACCTTTACTTTTAACCCTAAGCGCTTAAAGCGTTCGATCAAAAGCATTAAATCGGATGGATACAAGGTTGATTCTCCCCCGCTGATACACACCCCGCTGATGAGTTTACGCGCTTTCTGCAGATAAGCTTCAATAGCAGGTAATTCCAACCCATCACGCTGAACATCGTCCGCAAGGGTTTTGTTATGGCAATAGGGACAATGAAAATTACACCCTGGTATAAATACTACGCTACATACTTCACCCGGATAATCGCTTAACGATTGGGCTAAAAAACCATACCGCTTAGGCATAGTTATCCTTTAAGACCCAGCGCTTACGTACCGTTTAATTTCTTCTGAATCGTATACCACTTCAGGTCGGTTCGGAACCACCAAGGCTGGCAAGTTGTGAATATGATAACGTTTGGCAAGCTCCAATCCTGAAGTTTCGGATGTGTTTACATACGTTCCGTTAAAATGTTTTTCAGCTAAAAATGGCTTTAAGGCACGGCATTTAACACAGGAATCGCTATGGAAAAACAACGCTTGTTGAACAGCCGGCATGGGTTCCTCTTGTTTCGTTTCACAACCAGCAGCTTCCGCTTCACCCATACCTGCGGTTGCATCGTTCTTACCAAACGGCAAATGGGAATGCACTGCGTCATACGTTAACCGCTGCTTAAATTCTTCCTTCTTACCTTTGTTCCAAAACTTAACCGCTCGGTAATAACCGGTAATACGGCTGTAGATTTCCATTTCTGCTCCACATTTCGGGCAATGTTCCACCTGACCTTCAAAACGGCCATGGGTTCCGCACACCGAAAACGTCGGTGAAATCGACACATAAGGCACCCGATAATTGCTCACAATCTTACGCACCAACGTACGGCATGACAGAGCATCCGGTAACGCTTCTCCCAAAAACACATGGAATACGGTACCTCCTGTATATTTTGTTTGAATCTCCTCCTGATGCTCTAACGCCTCAAATACATTCGATGTATAATCCACAGGCAGGTTAGACGAATTGGTATAATAAGGATCCTCGCTCCCTGATTGAATCATCTCTGGGAACATCTTTTTATCGATTTTAGCTAAACGATACGAAGTTCCTTCAGCGGGCGTTGCTTCCAAATTGTACAAATTACCAGTTTTTTCCTGATAATCCCGTAACCGATCGCGCATATGCAACAATACCCGTTGGACAAACGCATGTCCTGCCTCACTTGCAATCGATTGATGCAAGAAATTCAAGCAACATTCATGCATACCCACCAATCCAATCGTGGAGAAATGGTTATTAAATGTATGTAAATAACGCTTGGTATAGGGGAACAATCCTTGATCCAACCACGATTGAATCACCTTACGCTTACACTCCAATGAATCCTTTGCCAAATCCATCAAGGTATCCAAGCGCTGGAAAAATTCAGCTTCAGAAGTGCTTAAATAGCCCAAACGCGGCATGTTGATGGTTACCACTCCAATGGATCCTGTAAATTCATCGGCTCCGAACAATCCACCGCCACGGCGCCTTAATTCTCGTTTGTCCAAACTTAAACGGCAGCACATACTCCGTACATCCGATGGATTTAGGTCAGAATTAATAAAATTCTGGAAGTAAGGGGTTCCGTATTTAGCAGCCATTGTAAACAACAAGTCTGCATTTTCACCCTCCCAATTAAAATCCTTTGTAATATTGTAAGTTGGGATAGGATAAGCAAACCCACGACCATTCGCATCCCCTTCAAGCATCACCTCTAAAAAGGCACGGTTGATCATATCAATCTCTTTCTGACAATCCTTGTAACAGAAATCGCATTCCTTACCGCCAACAATAACCTTTTTATCCGCTAAATCTTTTGGACATACCCAATCTAACGTAATGTTTGAAAAAGGAGGCTGTGATCCCCAACGCGAGGATGTATTCATGCTAAAAACAAAGCTTTGAATACACTGCTTCACTTGTTCAAACGTTAGGTGATCCTGTTTAACAAAAGGAGCTAAATAGGTATCAAAACTAGAAAGCGCCTGAGCACCTGCCCATTCGTTTTGCATCGTCCCTAAAAAGTTAATGATATGCCAAATAGCCGTTGAAAAGTGCTTGGCTGGCTTCGATCCAACCTTACCCTCAACTCCACTGACGCCCAATTCTAACAATTGACGCAAGCTCCAACCGGCACAATACCCAGAAAACATGGATAAATCATGCAAATGGAAATCCCCATTTTTATGAGCCTGAGCAATTTTTTCATCGTAAATACGGCTCAACCAATAATTGGCAGTAATCGCTCCTGCGTTGTGCAAAATAAGCCCACCGACCGAATAATGCATGCTGCTGTTTTCATGCACGCGCCAATCGCTTTGATGCAGGTAATCTTCCATCGTTTTCCCGATATCTAACACCAACGCTTGACCTTCGCGGATTTGGCGGTGTTGATCACGATACAAGATGAACGCTTTAGCAACTTTTTCAAAGTGCTCTTGCATCAAGCAATGCTCTATCAAATCCTGAACCTCTTCAACTGATGGGATTGCATGCTCAGGATAACGCTCTAGCTCAGACAACACCTTCTCACTTAAGCGTTGTACCAAGGAGACATCACATTGGGGACTTACCGCTAAAAAAGCTCTATGGATCGCACTAAAAATGCGTTCCAAGTCAAACGGAACGATAGACCCATTACGTTTTCGAATAGAAAGTTCAGGCATAATAAAAAGGTTTTATAGGATTAAATTCATTATTACTTTTGGGGGTCATAAAGCAAGTGGTTTTTTGCAAAATTTTTTGATAATTTTTGATGCAGTCCAGATGCCAATCAACGCAGTCCAATAGCCATTTTAACAGCATTGTAAGCACCTTAGCGTTTCATGGGGACATACGGTGCTTTTTCCACCTTATTTTTGTTCTCTTGCAACCAACGAATGACGTGCGCAATCGGCTCAATTAATTCATGCGGAATATAGTCCCCCTCATCAACCAAATCATACAACGCATGAGCCAACGGAACATCCTCCAAAATCGGTATGTCGTACTGTCGAGCCATTTGCTTCATCAATTGCGCCTGAAAATCGATTCCTTTGGCCAAAACTAAGGGCAATTTGGTCACCAGACGGTTATAGTAAATAGCAACCGCATAGTGCGTTGGATTCACAATGACAGCCGAAGCACGCTTTGTACGTACCGCCGGCCCCCCTTGCAATAATTCCCGATGCATCTGCTTACGCTTACCCTTAATCGTAGGGTCCCCTTCTTGTTCTTTAAATTCACGCTTAACCTCATCCTTGGTCATCATCAGCTGCTTCAGGTGATTTCTGCGCTGAAAAACAAAATCGATAAACGCCACCACGACATAGGCAAAAATCACATTACAAACGAAGGTTTTCATGATGCTGGGCATAACATCCATCAAATCCTCCAAGTTCATAAACGGGGTTTTTAATAGCGGATCGAGCGCATTGCGGATAACAAAATACAGCAAAACCCCCAAAAATATAATTTTGAACGCAGATTTTAGGAATTCCACCAAGTTTTTCATGGAAAACATCTGCTTCAATTTAGAAATGGGATTGAGTTTGTTTAAATCCGGCTTAATCGACTCAAAAGCCAAAAGCAATCCGAACTGGAGCATATGAGCTGCCAAACCGGTAATGACCACCAACAATAAGAGGGGCAAAACCACCTGAACAAACACCGAAAGCCCATCAGCTATAATTCGCTGACACGCTCCTATAAACGGTTCGTTGTACAAGGTAGCTGGAAGCTCTATTAATTCTCCTATCGTTTGCAAAACAGCTTCTCGACGTATCCCAAAATACGCAAAAATAATGATCAGTAACGCAGTAGAGGTGACATCCTTACTGTTAGCAACCTGCCCCTTTTTGCGGGCATCCCGTATTTTTTTAGCGGTTGGCTGTTCTGTTTTTTCACTCATGCAACAACCTTAAAAATTGTAAAACGACCGCACGACAATCAAAACGCCCCGCAAAATATTGAGCTAAATAATATAAATACAGGATAAAGAAGAACATGGATAGTTCACTTTTAATCGGCATGGATAAAAAGAACACGTTTAACTGAGGGGCAAAGCGCGTTACCAAGCCCAATCCAAATTCCGCCAAGAACAAAATGAACAAAACGGGACCTCCCAATAAGGCAATTTGGTTAAACAATTCCGTTCCCATTCCATGATTAAAGAAGTGAATCCATGCCTTTCCTAAATCAGTTGGGAACGTAAATATAGGGCATAATTCATACGTGACATAAATGCCTTTCAAAATAAGAAACAACCCACCACAGCATACCGCCAATACCATAGTAAATTTGATCAAAAAGTCACCCAAGGGGCTGGTTTGGGAATTGGATAAGGGGTCAAACAAACTAGCCATGGATGCTCCGCGTTGCGTATCCAAAATAAATCCGACGCTTTGAGCCGCATAAAACCAAAAATTGGTCAACCACCCCAAAATCATTCCCAACAAAGCTTCTTTGAAGAGAATTAAAATAAACAACCAACGGCTTTCGTTTAACACCGCTAATCCCTGTACATACACAGCAGGCATTAGTAATATAGCAAACGCTACTGTCACCACACGCCGTGCAGTCCCTGATAAATATTGCGAAGCGAAAAACACCGATAACGAACAAAAGCCGAACATGCGGCTACCACTAATCCCTAAAATCAATAGCCAATCCAACAATGGCTTTAGGGCATCGAAGTTCATCGCCCAAACGGTTGCTTAATAAGCATAAAGATGGATTCCAAATAACGAACCATCTCAATTCCCATCCAATGGGCGCTCAATACTAATACGCAAGCAATGCAAATAAGACGAACCGCAAAACTGAGCGTTTGTTCCTGTACCTGCGTTAACGCTTGGAGCAAACTAACACCCAACCCAACAAACGTTGCCAACAAAATAGAGGGTAAAGAAAGCAACAATACAATGCTCATCGCTTTCGACGACAAATCAACAATAGCATTCTGATCCACAAAGTTATTGTATCCCATATCCCCTCAACATGCAAATGCTTCCAATAACTTCTTCAGGATAAAAAACTCGCGCTTTACCCTAATCTTTGATAATTTTCCGTTAATTCATTCAAAATGACTCAATTTCTACGCACCTTACAATCCGTTCGACGCTTTGCTGATTACCGAAAGCATCGGATTCCCAACAAAGATATTTTAATCGATATTAGCAATGTCTGTAACGCCCAGTGCTATTATTGCCCCATTGGATTAGCCAATCGAAAGGGTGCTCCTAGCTGCCGACAATCAGGCGCTCCTAGCTTCATGTCGACTGATTTGTTTCAAAAAATCCTTCAACATTTGAAAGACACCCAGTGGCTACAACCCCATACCTGTTTACTACCTTATGTATGGCATGAACCGCTGTTACATCCGGAATTTGCATCCATCATCCGCATTACCAATCAATTTCATTGTCCTCTAGATATCTCTACCAACGCAAACGTGCTCCCCAAAATCCCCAATGATTTTGATGCAAGCCGCATTTATATTGTTTGGTTTTCCTTGCCTGGATTCAGCCAAGCATCGTACGACAAAATCCATAAATTTGACTTTGAACGCATTAAGCACAATATTACAACCCTCGTACATACTTTCCGCAAACATGGATGCATTGGGCATTTCAAAATTGCTTTTCATGTCTATCAATCGAATATTCATGAGCTGCCAGCAGCCTACGAATTTGCCCGCTCCCTTCATATCGATTGCCAACCGTATTTTGCCACTTTATGTAGCTTCAAGGATGTTGCAAAATACTTGAAACAAGAGCTACCCATGGATTTTTTAACCAACATCTCGCGTGATTTATTCATGGGATTAACGCTCAATCTCAAAGGTCCACAATCAACCTGTCCATGGTATAACAACGGATTGGCTATCGATAGCCAAGGTAACGTTATTACCTGTTGTAATACAACAGATTCCCTAGGCTCCGTATTCGAAGTAACACCAGAAAAATTACGCAAATGGCACGAAGGCTACGATTTTTGTAAGGAATGCCTAGCGCTAGGGTTGCCTAATCGCGATAATGCCTACTGTGATTTTTATCCTCCTCATTACAATTGGCGACGGCAATGGTTTTTGGAAGTATTAAAACAATGTTTACGTTAGCGTTATGACCCAATTTCTACGAGCGCTGAAAGCCCTTACCCGTTTTGCTGCCTACAAAGCAAATCGGCATCGTAAATCAATCTTGGTTGAAATCAGTAATGTTTGTAACGCCCAATGTTACTATTGCCAAACGGGCTGGGAAAACCGTAATCATATAACCCATCCGGGTACCTCATTCATGGAGGTTGAACGTTTTAAGCAGATTCTAGCGTATGCCAAAAAAAGTTCCTTTGTAAAAGGGCGGTCCTTAGTAACGTTGCACAATTGGCACGAACCGTTATTGCATCCTGATTTTCCAGCCATTATTAAAGCCGCTCAACAGGCTAGCTATTGCGTTGAATTGAGCACCAATGCTAACGTTTTGCCTAAAATTTCACCTGATTTTGATGCAAGCCCGATTGCCATGACTATTTTTTCCATGCCTGGGTTTAGCCAAGCATCATACGACAAAATCCACCGCTTCGATTTCGAGCATATCAAGCGCAACATTGCTCAAATTGTAAAAACCTTTCGCCAACATGGCTGTTTTGGGCGCTTTGTTATTGCATTTCACGTATACCAATTCAATACGCATGAGATTCAGGCTGCCAAAGCATTTGCGCGGTCGTTAGCCATTGATCTATGGCCTTATTTTGCCTTTATTTGCGATGGACCAAGGCATTTGCAATATCTAAAAGGCACGCTCCCCAATGATTATCTGATGAATGTTTCTAAGGATCTTTTTATGGGGTTCTATATGAAGAATTTAAAACCTTCAACCTTCTGTCCCGTTGCCAAAAACCTAACGGTTGATGTGGATGGCAACTGCCGCATGTGTTGTAATGACGACACGTTGTTGGGTAATGTGTTTGAAATGACCCCCGAGCGCTGGGATCGCATCCATCAAGAGCATCCGGTTTGTAAAGAATGTATGGCGTTAGGAAAGGCTAATTGGGAATTGGCGGACGATTTAAATTTCCCACTCCAAGGGTTTGCACAATTTAAACGCATTAACTTTACCTATTTAAAAGCGTTTGCCAAAACCTGTTTGCAATCGCCCAAAGCTGAAAACGCAAAGCCTTAAATCCTTAATGTTCATAAACCCAACGGTATGCAGTGCTTAAAAGCCCTTAAAGCAGCTAAGCGTTTTTTATCCTATCAAACTCACAAGACGGGGCGTTCCGTTATTTTAGAAATCAGTGCTATCTGTAACGCTCAGTGTGCTTATTGCCAAACGGGATTCAATAACCGCAACGGTTCAGGGTGCAAAGAAAATCCGTTTATATCGGTTGAGTTATTTACACGCATCGTCCAGTATTTAAAAGCTCAGCGCTTTCTAACCGCCGGTACCTTGCTCAACCTTTATTCTTGGGGAGAACCCCTCCTGCATCCTGAATTTGCAACGCTCGTTCGCATCGCCACCCAAGAACAGTGTTTGTTGGGATTAAGCACGAATGCTAACTACTTACCTAAATTGCCTAACAACTTTGACGCTAGCCATATCGCGGTTGTGTACATCTCCATGCCTGGGTTTAGCCAAGCATCGTACGATAAGATCCACCGCTTCGATTTCGAGCATATCAAGGCAAATATTCAGCGCTTGGTGCAGGATTTCCGAAGCCATGGGTTTTTTGGCATTTTTGATATCCGTTTTCATGTGTACCGTTTTAATCAAGAGGAAATCGCACCTGCTCAAGCGTTTGCGCAATCCCTTGGAATCGCGTTTCATCCCTACTATGCTTACATCAACGATGGCGCAAGGGTAGCTCGTTATTTCCAAGGAACGTTAGAAGCAGATTATCGCCAACAAGCAGCGGATGATTTGTTCATGGATTATTATGACCCTTATTTCAAACCCAGCACAAGCTGCCCCATGCTCAACCGTACGTATTTGGACGTACAGGGGAAATGTTCCTTGTGTTGCATGAACGGAACAACGGTTGGGTCTATCTTTGACCATACGCTTAGTTCATTAACCGAAGCGCGCGACCAACATCCGGCGTGTCAAGCTTGCCGACAATCAGGATTGGCATCGGTTATGAACACCTGCATTAATTACGATTTTACGTTGAACGATACATCTACCAAAGGCTTAAGGTATTTTTATCAATGCCTAAAAACCTGCTTTTTGTCTCACAAATAGCCACAAAAACCAGTCTTTTTTTGAAAACAAAAAATCTTGCCAATTTTGAGGGTAAAAAGTTATTTTTGTAGTGATGAAATTCCAAATCGAAAAAAATGCTTTTGTAAATGGACTTACGCAAGTTCTGAACATTGTTGGAACCCGTGCAGCGCTTCCTGTTTTGTCCAATGTGCTTATAAAAGCTCAAGATAATGCATTAGAGCTAACCACCACAAACCTAGATATTGGAATTCGCTGTACCGTAACCGCAACGGTACAAACCCCCGGCACATTAACGTTACCTGCCCGTAAGTTGGCAGCCATTGTTAAAGCTTTGCCAGAGGGAATGGTAGAAGTGGATAGTGCCAACGAACAGGCAAAAATCACCTGTGGTCGTTCCCGCTTCCGCATTATGGGAATGGAAGATAAAGCATTTCCCGATTTGCCTAAATGCGGCCAACAACCTACGTTCACGATTCATCAACAAAAATTGCGTTCCTTATTGAGACACGTTTCGTATGCTCAATCCATTGAACAAAATCGTTACTTTTTGAACGGCGTTTACTTTACCTTTTCTCAAGAAGCCGAAGGTCCTGCGTTGCAATTGGTAGCGACCGATAGTCGCCGTTTAAGCTTAATGCAATGCCCGATTGAAGCAAGTGCAGCGAATGAGTTGACGGATAAAAGTTTCATCTTACCTTACCAAACCGTAACGGAATTGGAGCGCCTGCTTCAGCATCCGTCATCCATCAAGGTGTCGTATCAAGACAAACAAGTAGCGTTTGAATTGGTTTTGGAAGAGAGCGCTCGTGAAAACGGACTGGGCAACAGCATCCTGTTGGTATCCAAAATCATCGAAGGCAAATTCCCCAATTACCAACAAGTGATTCCGAAAAGCTCGAATCATCATGTACAATTAGAACGCGCCTTATTATTGGAATGTATTCAACGCGCTGCTTTGGTATCCAGCTTAGAAAGCAATACCATCAAACTGCAATTCAATGAAGATACGTTGGAAATATCGGCCTCAAGTGCTGATTTGGGCGAAGCTCACGAAAGCATGACCATTGATTACAAAGATGCTCCATTGGCAATTTCGTTTAATTCGAAGTTTTTAATGGATCCTTTGAAGGCTATTCAAGACGACAAGGTGGTGTTTGAATTTAGCGACACCTTAAGCCCTGGGGTTATTAAAACCAACGATAACTTTTTGGGCGTGATCATGCCCTTACGCTTATAATAAGGGCGTTCCAAAAACCTCCATGGGGGTGGGGTTTTAAGTCAGGCTTAAAGGGATAGCGATGAAAAAACGGACTTGGATTTTATACCTAGCATTTCGTTACCTGTTCCCCCAAAAACGCTTTGGTACCTTTTTTACTTGGATATCCACAGCGGGTATTTTGGCAGGAGTAACCCTCTTAACAGTCGTGCTCAGCATCATGAATGGGTTCGATGAGAACATCGCCCAAAAACTCATTCAAATCAACGGCCCTATCAAAATCCTATCGCCTGCTTTGATGCCCAACTCCGATAGCTTTAAGGAAAGTCTTAAAAAGGCAGCCTATGTCAAAGCCGTAACCCCCTTTGCTCAGGGTATAACCCTCTTGCAGCACTTTAATCGCATTGCTTTCCCAAAATGCATTGGATTTGATCCACAAAGCGTTCAGCACGTATTGCCGCTCCAGAAATTTGTAGAACAAGGCAATTTGGCTGATCTAGCTAAAGGAGCCTTTGTTAGCGCTGCTTTAGCGAAAGAATTTGATTTTCACATTGGCGATACCGTCGATCTCTATTCCCCCATGTCGCTCGAAGCCATCAAGCAGGAAGAATTAATTTTGCCCCAAGAAGTCCCTATTGTGGGGATTTTCAAAACCGGTTGGGCGGATATCGATCGGGATACGCTGTTGCTCCCATTGCCCTTGCTTCAAGAGCTGTATGGCTTAGGGAATCAAGTCCATGGATACAGCGTTGAAGTAGACCGCAAGCATATCTCAGAAGCCTGTACTGCCCTTAATGCCATTTTACCTCCCTCATTAACCGCCTATACCTGGCATACGCTCAATAAAGATTTTCTGTATATTTTGCGAATGGAAAAAGCGATGTGCTTCTTTGTCCTGCTGTTCGTCATTATTGTAGCAGCGTTTTCGATGAGCAGCGGACTGATGACCACCGTTGTCCGTAAACAACGGGAAATTGCGCTGCTGCAAACCCTAGGAGCCACCCAATGGGATATTGCCCTCATCTTTAGCGTTCAAAGTATGCTGTTGGGCGCCTTAGGCACGGTTTTGGGATTTTTATGTGCTTATGGGGTTCTGTCCTATCGTAACACCATTGTGCACTTACTGACCGGATGGTTTTTGCCTGAAAATGCCTTATGGGATTTTTATTCGGTCGAGACCCTGCCGGTTGCTTACTCCCTACAAGATTTTGCAGCTATCACCTTTTTTGCCTTTCTGGTAACCTTTGGAGCGAGTCTCTTCCCCATTATCCATCTAAAACGCTTGCCCATCATGCAGCATCTACGCGGAGAATAATCTATGGTCGCTCAACCCATCCTTCAGGTAAATCAGCTGTCGAAAAGCTTTACGCCTCCCGCTATGCTGTGGCAAGGAGTGAGTTTTTCGTTAGCGGCTCACGAAAGTATTGCTATTTGCGGCCAATCGGGCTCCGGAAAATCCACCCTGTTGTTTGCATTAGGGGGGCTGGAGCCTGTCCAAAGCGGTACGATTGAATTCAACGGGCAACGTATCGTGGCAGGACGCTATCGTTATATTCCCAGCATTAGCTATGTGTTTCAGCATTATCACCTTATTCAAGAATTAACAGTAGCTGAAAATATTTTTATCGCCACGCGTTTAAATCCAAGCGCCTCTAAACCTGACTCAAGCTATACCGAAACGCTTTTAGGAACCCTAGGGTTACAACCGCTACTTAATGCTGCCCCTAGCCGTTTATCGGGAGGGGAACAGCAACGGGTTGCCATTGCGCGCGCACTCATTACGCAACCCCAACTGTTGTTGGCGGACGAACCTACCGGAAGTTTAGACGAAGCTACCGGCGCGCAGGTAATGGCGTTGCTTTTACAGATTTGCGCTACGGTGAAAACCGGTTTAATCTTAGTAACTCATAATGCTACCTTTGCACAACAAACCAACCGACAATTTGAATTAAAAGATGGGCACTTGTATGAACAAAATTAACTGTGGCGTCATAGGCGTAGGCTATTTAGGAGCTCATCACGCTCGCATTTATTCCGAAATAGAATCCGTACAGCTGGTAGGCGTTGTCGACAGCAACCCTCAACGCGCTGAAGAAATTGCCAAGCTCTATCATTGTTCGGTATTTCCAACGGCAGAAGCCTTAGCTCAACAGTGCGATGCACTCAGCGTGGTTACTCCAACTTCTACGCACGCATCGGTTGCCATTCCTCTGTTAGAACAGGGATGCCATCTGTTGGTCGAAAAACCGCTGTGCACGAACCTTAAAGAAGCCGAACAGATGATTCAAACCGCTCAAAAACACCAGTGCTATTTGCAGGTAGGGCATGTTGAGCATTACAATCCTGTTTACAATTTTCTAACCACTCACATTCAAAAACCAAAGTACATTGTTGCTGACCGCCTAGCACCGTTCCCCAACCGCAATACGGATGTAGGCGTAACCTTAGATCTAATGATTCACGACTTAGGCATTGTCCTCCAGCTGGTCAAGTCACCCATTCAATCGATTGAGGCCATTGGGGTTAATGTGATGTCGAAAAATGTGGAAGATATCGCTAACGCCCGCATTCGCTTTGAAAATGGATGCATTGCTAATTTCAATACCTCTCGGGTGAGCGCCAAGAAAGAACGTACTATTCGCATTTTTCAACCGGAAGGCTATCTATCGATGGATTTTATGGAACAGCGCGGCCATCGTATGTGGAAGGAAAATGGTCAAATTTTAAACGAAGAAATTCCCTTTCATAAGGCGGAACCCCTGCGGGTTGAATTAAATTCGTTTGTCGATTGCATCCTAAAAGCTCATCAGCCGGCAGTGGATGGGTACTTAGCGCGTTCGGCATTGGAGGTTGCGTTAAGCATTACGCATCAAATTCACAACAACGCCTTAAGTGCGTAATACCATGGGAGTCGACCTACTCATTATTGCAGGAGAACATTCAGGCGATAACCATGCCGCCTCATGGGTTCAAATGCTCAAAAAGCGCCATCCCCAGTTATCTATTTGTGCAATTGGAGGCCCTGCGTTACGCCAAGCAGGCGCCCATCTATTGTTCGACCTAACCCATTGGTCTGCTGTCGGCCTAATCGAGGTTATTCGCCGCTATTCATCCTTTATGCGCCTCATGCATTGGACGGTCGAATGGGTGCGGGCTTATCAACCGAAAATCATTTGTTTGGTCGATTTCCCTGGCTTTAATCTAACATTAGCCAAGCTCCTTTGCCAAGAAAAGTTAACCTACCCGCATGGTGGAACCACACGCATTTTTGGCTATATTTCGCCTCAAATTTGGGCTTGGAATACCCATCGGCGCTTTAAAATGGAACGTTATTTCAATCACCTCGGTACCATTTTCCCCTTTGAGCCAACGTGTTTTGCCGATACCTCGCTTGACGTACGGTTTGTCGGACATCCACTGTTGAACCAACCCAATCCCTTTAGATACGACCCAAACGGCCCTCTGTTGCTACTCCCCGGAAGCCGTTTAGGAGCCGTTAAGCAGATAACCCCCATTCTGAAAGCGGCTGTGAGTGAATTAAGGAAGCACCATCCCCAACTGCGCGCCATCATTCCTTATCCCAATCAAGCAATTCAACAGTATTTGAGCACTCAGGAACTGGCTGGAATCGACCTATGCCCCTTAGCAGAATTCAACACCGGTGTTTGCAGCGCGATTATGTCCTCAGGAACGGCATCCCTACAAGTAGCCTTGGCGGGTATTCCAGGAGTAATTACCTACCGAGCCAATCCCATTACCTTTTTTATCGGAAAACGCCTCGCCAAGGTACGCTATTTATCCATGGCAAATATTCTCCTCAATAAGCCGCTCTATCCAGAAGTTTTGCAGGATACCCCCAATCAAGCGCTTACGGTGGCTCATCAAATGGAATCGTTTTTGTCCAAAGCCGAGCAAAGCCGCACAAGCTTTTTAGAAGACGCCAACACCCTAAAACAGCTCCTATCCAGCCGCTCCATGCAAACCATTGTGGATTGGCTCGAATCCCTTCTGTTAACCTCGACAGAAAAAATGGCGCTCGATGCTGAGCTCAAGGATTCCAATCCTAAAGCTTAAAAACCTACTCTCGGTTAGCTCACCCCTCTCGGATTGCCTGAATCGTATGAGTTGTGCTTAACCCCAGCACAGGAGGTAAAAATACAATACGCGTATGTGCGGCTTCCAACACCCGCCGTTCGTCTGAGTTAAGCGTTTCTAGCGTATATCCCCCGCTTTTTACATAAACATCCGGCTGAATCAGCTGAAGTTCAGAGGTACAGGTCGATCCTTCGAACAAAAATACCGCCTGAACGCATTGCAACGCTCCTACTAAATACAAACGTTGCGCTTGGGGATAAATAGGGCGCTTGGTTCCCTTGAGGGCTTGTACACTCTTATCAGAGTTAACACCCACCCATAACACATCCCCCTGTTGTGCTGCAAGCTCTAAGGAGTACACATGACCCGCGTGCAACAAATCAAAACAGCCATTGGTCACCACTAAGGTCTTATGAGCTTGGCGCAACTTTTGACGCTCATCGGTCAATTGCTCCACCGTTAGCTGCTTTATAACCTGCAACATAAGCGATTCCTGACTAAACGTATTCCAACAATTGATTTTCGGCTTCCAAACCAACGATTAACCCTCATCCTGCTTCGTTTTAACGCTGAGAAGCAATCCAATACGCCTGTTGGTATTGGTCGCAAAACCGACGGGTTAAGGCAGTTTCCATCCGCATCAACTTTAAGGAATCCTTGGTCGCTAACAAAGGTCTTAGGGTACTGAACACCCAATCATAGGTCATGCCATGCATATCACTCATAACCGCTAACGCCCGTTGAGCCTGCTCATGCAGCCCATCTTGTTCCGCCTTACAAATAGCTTCCCAAGCTTTAGACAGGTCATCATAGCAATGCATAAACAACACCTTAACCAACTCGCGAATAGCCCCAAATGCGGGCGCTGTCCATTGCGTCTTATAAACAAAGTCATTAGCTTCTGCAAAGGGATTCGATTCAGGGGCAGTTAACCATTCCATGGTTTCCGGCGTATAACTATCTTTACGAACCGAAATCCCATGGAGGGCATGATACCTTGGACCTCCTTTAACACCCACTTTTCGGATTAACCTCGCCTGTCCTTCTTTTGACATAACATACTCGATGAATGCCTCCGCTACGTCTCGGTTCTTTGCCCCCCTTAACAAGCAAATGGGCTGCGACGATAGGCAACTTCCCTTTTTAGGCATCACAAAGCGGATACGATCTTTACCGCCGCGCTCAGCTGTCGCAGCTCGTTGATGACGCCCATAAAAGTCCACAACCACTCCAGCAGCGCAGTTTCCTTGGCTTACGTCCCAAATGGTGGTGACCGAATTCCCCGTAAAATAACGCGAATTAGCCATTATCCGTTGAATTAACTGCATTCCTTCCATCCAACCGCGATTGAGCGCTTCACGCGTTTGTTCCTTGGTTAACTCACCCGATTGCTTGCTCTGTAAGTCACTGAAAGCCTCTCGCATTTTTTGCTGAATCACCATTTCCAAACATTTAATGACAACACTGCTTTGTACGGGGTCAACCATAGCTATTTGACGATAAAGTCCTGGTTCTGCTAAGTCGCTCCAATGAATAGGATCCGAAAGGTTCAAATCATGAATACGATCGGTATTATACATAATACCGAATGACGATAATCCCGCTGCAAACCAAGCCCCATGTTCCTCATACATCCGATCGCCATCAACGATATCTGGGATGCAATCGTCCGAAAACCATTCAGGATGCCGAGTCAGCAAATTACACGGTACCGCATTCCCTAATTCTGCTTCTTTTTTATACTCTACTACGCCTCCGCCATACATCACGTCTACCCCACAACCCACATTGGATTTAAGGTAGATATCACGCGCTTCCTTCGCTAATTCATCCGTTGGATTCGTATCTCCCAAAGCGCTACGTACTACCCCATTCCACTTACGATGGAGCGTGTTTTCCCAATACATCTGAAACGCGCTTTCATAGGTTGAATGGAGATAACGGATGATTAATCCAGAGCTGCCGGGAACCCGCCAATCAACACTAACCGTACGCCCTGTTTTTTCTAAATACCATTCTCGAAACCCCAGCTCCATTTCCAAGCGAATGGCTTCATTGTGCGGGGTAATTACCACCACTACATCATCCGTTTGAGCACTTAACGCAACCGTGGTTCGCTTAAACACGAACGGCAGCAGAACAACCGTAACGATCGCGATTAAAAAAATACTAACTTTTTTCATTAATCAAAGGGCAAAACAACCACATCATCCACTTTTATGTTAGCGAACAATCCCATTTGATGTTCGTGCTGTAGATGTTTTGGATTCAATTCGGAAATACGCAACGTAACTCCATTTTTAATAAAATTATAATGGGCAACCTCCCCATAATAGATCGTTTCGCCGATAACGCCATCGATTGAATTTTCAGGCAATTGGTAGGTCTTTAATTTAAACGCTTCTGGGCGTAGTGATAACAACACCCGATCCCCCTCTTGCGGAACCGGATGATCCAAATACCACAAGCCACGGAAAACCCCAATGGCGGTTTGAATCAAAACTTCACGCTTCGACCCTATCGGTCGATTATCATCCGATAAAACCGATACGTCATCGCTTGCATCTTTCGTCAACGGATCAATGCTAGGAAGCGGTTCTCCCGACTGGTTTTTCAATACCGTTCCAGGAACAAAATTAGTTTCACCCAAAAAATGCGCCACAAATCGGTTACGTGGATGCTTATAGACATCAATCGGCACACCAATTTGCTCCACCTTACCTTTTGACAAAACCGCAATACGATCGGCTATCGATAAGGCTTCCGCTTGATCATGCGTTACATAAACCGCTGTTACTTGCGACTCCTTACAAATGCGACGGATTTCCGAACGCATTTCAATCCGCAACTTTGCATCCAAATTAGACAAAGGTTCATCCAACAAAAGACATTGTGGACGCGTAGCCAAGGCTCTTGCTAACGCTACTCGCTGCTGTTGCCCTCCTGAAAGCTCGTTGGGTTTGCGCGACACACATCCTTCCATGTGCACCATCTCCAACATTTCTTGTACCCGCGCATTAATTTCGGCTTTCGGTAACTTCTTTTGCTGCAACCCAAAGGCAATGTTTTGAAATACCGTCATATGAGGCCACAGCGCATAATTTTGAAACACCATGGCAATTTTACGCTTATACGGAGGCATTTTCGACACATCTCGGTCGTTGAAATAAATATGCCCCGATTTCGGGGCCAAAAATCCTGCCAATAAACGCAGCAAAGTTGTTTTGCCACAACCGCTGGTTCCTAGCAAAAAGAACAACTCCCCCGAACGAATCTCTAACGATACTTGATCCAACGCCACACTATCTCCAAAGCGTTGGGTTACTTTATCAATACGAATGTCAAACATTGATTTACATCATCATACTATGAATTTTTACTTCAAAAAAGCAAAATTTTTTAAAAATTATCTACGATTTAATGGGCTTTCCTTTAAAGGCTTTGCGGTAACGCACATAAATAAAAATAAAGCAGTCCAAAACAGGGTCTGTGTCATGGAAATTTTACAAATGGCAAAAGGCAAATGTTCCAAAAAATCTACGCTTTTCAGCAAAATCCATAAGCATCCATAGGCCATCCACTCAACCGCTGTTACACTGATCGGCAGGATGCAATACAGTCCCCATGATACCATTCCCGTAACAACAATAACGCTGGCTAAGGGAATCAAAAACAAATTAGCCACAAACGCCCATGGACTGAATAGATTCCAATAATAAATCGAAAATAAGCTGCTCATCGCACTCGCGCAAAAAGAAACAATG
Organism: Opitutales bacterium; assembly: GCA_024407725.1. GTDB lineage: Bacteria > Verrucomicrobiota > Verrucomicrobiia > Opitutales > UBA9783 > UBA3869. The sequence goes on along the minus strand of JAKSVZ010000003.1, from coordinate 30,824 downwards.
CACGACAGTTGCCAATTGGAGGCATGATGACGCTTACGCGCATACCAATTGGATAACGGAACCCCAATGCATAAGATGCTCGCAACCGTTCCATAAGAGAGTTGGAAACCTACATCCCACAGTTCAAATGGATTTAGCAGCAGCGTTAATCCCATCGTGTTAAAGAAGGTATTAACGCCTTTAATAGGTCGTGAAACCAACTGGGCTAATAAGACAAAACCAACCATCAAGGTAGCACGCAGCGTAGACGGGCTCCATCCCACGATGGTTCCATATAACAACACCCCTCCGCTTGTTAGCAACCAACGGATACAGAACGGCAAGAAGAACAAGCGACCCACGAAAAACAAAAATGCGCTCACCACCCCTACATGCAAACCGCTTACGGCAAATAAATGCATCGTTCCCGTATAGAAAAAGTGATTTAACTGCTCTTTAGAAACTCCCTCTTTCTTCCCCATTAAAATCGCGCGGTAGATATGGGATAACGTAACATCACGCGTAGTAAGAGCGTTAAAGAACGTTTGGCGGCATCGATTGATCCACGACATTGGCGGTTGAACCTCTAGGGGATAAAATTGTGCTTTAGACGTGTGCCAACGGATAAAACGAGACCAAAGATAAAACGAAAAATTTTGCGAACTTTTGAAGGGATTGAGCAACGGCTTTATGTAGCCTGAAAAACGATAATAATCGTCAGCGTTAATAACGGTTTTCCGGCGATTGGAAGCATGGACATAAAGCCTCAGTTTCTGTCCATCTTCTAGCGTTAATTGCCCAAATCCTCCGATGCGGGTATCCCGCGTACGAAATTGCTTTTCGAATTGAAATACTCCCTGTACATGACGCGCTTTCCCCTGCGGATGACGGCATTCATAAATCATGTAGCACGCCGCCATCAAGCTTAAGGCCAAACTGATGACAAAACGCCAAGAACAAATCCGGATGCGCGTATAAAGAATAAAAAAGACACAGGCTACCCCATACACGAGCCAATGGCTCCAAGGCATAGCCATCAACCACCCGCAGGCACCTATTAAGGTTAAGATGCATACGAAGCCAAAATAGCCCAGCGGGTAACGCATTACTGTGAATCATCAAACACCAAGACCCCTAACGAGTTTAAGTTCACAGGATTGCAATCCAACAAACCAATCCGTTGATCCGAGTGCACTTGAATCCTAACCCGCATCTGCTGTTGTTGGCAATCAAAATGCCCGACATAGCTCCCCGCTTTCAACAAACAACCATTGGTTGGAACCTCTCCTGTTGGTTCGCCTTCCGGATTTCCAAGCACAAAAGCATAGCCGTTACTGCCGTCTGACACCACCTTCCCATACCGATGATACGGTTGACCCAATAAACGATTCGCTTCCGACAGCTGCCCCTGTTGCAATGCAGCCCGAATGCGCGTACTGCAAATCCTTCCTGCCGCATCAAATACCGAAGGACAAACGCACAAACGAACGTTCTTCGTTTGCTCACACAAATCCTGTAAGGTATGTACATCCCCCTGTTGGCGATAACCAAAACGAAACTGATCCCCAACATAAACAGCCGCTAAGGTTGGAAACACCTGCTGGATGGCTTGCAAAAACTGTTCTGGGGTTTGCAAGCGCAACTGATTTGTAAACGTCTGCACCCAAATAGAATCGCAGCCCAATTGCCGCAACAAGGTACAACGCTCCTGCACCGAATAAATCAGTTGAAGCTTAGGGGCTTCTGGAATGATTTGGCGCGGATGAGGATTAAAGGTATACACAACCACGGATTGCCCCAACGCATGAGCTTGGTTGCAGGCCATGCGAATCAAGGTCTGATGCCCCACATGAACCCCGTCAAAGTTTCCGATAACCAAATGAATAGGAGGGGTAAATTCCATCAATTTAAGGGGTTAATAAGGCATCATAAGGAATTAAGTGCGAACGCCACCCATTAGGTTCATCCAAAATAGCTTGCAACGGTACCGCTTGATCTACCGAAAAACTACCGCTTTGAAGGCGCCTTAACTCCAACAGATGCCCCCCAACCCCAAGCTTTTTCCCTAAATCGTGCGCTAACGACCGAATGTAGGTTCCTTTTGAACAACAAACCTTAACAACCGCATCCGGTGCTGCATACCGCAACAATTCACATTGAAAAATGGTGATAAAATTAGGCACCCGTTCAACTGTCTGACCCTTACGCGCCAATTTATACAAAGGCACCCCATTGATTTTTTTGGCGGAAAACATAGGCGGATACTGATACTGATCCCCCAAAAACGTTTGGAGGGTCGTTTGGATAGCCTCATCGGTCAAGCCATCAATGGAAATAGTGCTCACCACCTCCCCTTCGCGGTCGTACGTACTGGTTTCAACCCCCAAACGGATGGTTCCTTCATAGGTTTTTCGTCCACACATTAACCTTTGGGAACACCGCGTGGCTTTCCCTAACAAAATTACCAACAAACCCGTTGCCAATGGATCTAAAGTCCCTGCATGCCCAATCTTCTTAAACCCACACACCCGTCGCAATTTGCGAATCACATCAAACGAGGTGCATCCCAACGGCTTATCAATCAACAGAATGCCATCCGCTACACAAGGAGTAGCCCGAGAAATAGGTTTGGGGGAATCAATGGACATCATAGGTTATTGTCAGCCTCATGCGCATCCTGAATACAACGGGCACACGCGCGAACCAAACGCCTTAAGGAAAATTGCGCAGGAGAGCACTTAAAACCCGCTGCGCACACATGGCCAAAACCTCCCCATAATTTCGCCACTGCATTAACCGGAAACACCGGATCTATCGAACGCAAACTCACCTTTACGTAGGTCGGATTCGTTTCAACAAAAATCGAAATCTTGGTTTGCTTTAACCCCAACGGCTGATTGACAAACCCCTCTGTGTGCATGCGCTCCGTATGGGTTTTGACATAATCCGAAGCATCTAAGCGCGCTACTGCAATCGTCCCCGATTCATACAAACGCAAACGTTTTAAGTACAAACGATACAGTTGAAATTGGTCTAAGGTCTTGTTTTGAAATAATTTTTGGATAATGCGATAAGGCTGTACCCCCGCGCGCACTAAGCGTTCCGCACAAACAAACGTATCCGCAGTCACATTATTATGAGAAAAACTACCCGTATCCGTTAAAATCCCCATGTACAATGCATGGTTGATAGCCGGATGATCCAAACGATACCCATCCTCCAAGAACAAATCCAGCAACAGTTCACAGTTAGAAGAGCGTTCCGGATGGATCCAGCAACGTTCGACCCAAGGCTCCTCTATCGGATGATGATCTATAACCGCTATGTAGGTAAACGAACGTAATTCGGGCGCTACCCGCGTCGGATTTCCACAATCCACAGCAACCCAATACGCATCCGCTTTGTGCTCCGATAAGGCGCACACAGGAACCCCAGTTAAAAACGAAGCATAGGCATCCGATAAGGGCTCCGATTGTAAACAATAAGCCTCAATCCCGAAACGATTTAGGTAAAGCGTTAAGGCAATTTGACTACCAATGCCATCCCCATCCGCTCGTTCATGCGTAACGATATAAACGGGCTTTTTATCCGTAAACTGCTGACGTAATTGACTTAAAAACGTCATGCTTGATCTACCGTATTCCCTTTGTTTTCAACGCATTCCGATGCAATTAAATGATTCGGAATGTAAACAATGGTGCCTTCTTTCGTACGCACTCGGGTTAAACGCAAACCTACCGATTCGACGCGACCAGCCGCCTTAGTTCCCACCACAATCCAATCCCCCTCATGGAACGGACGGGTTAATACAAACGAAACGGCACTCAATAGATCCGCCAAAGTTTTTTGAGCCGCCAATATCAACGCAGCACCTCCAATCCCCAAAGCGGTTAATAAGCCCGCAATGGAATAACCTAGGTTGTTAATGGCCATCAATAATCCCACCACGATGCTCAACACACTAATCCATTTATGCGCTAGATAAAACACTTCTTCTGCGTTTTGAAGCGCATAGCCCAATCCTACCAGACCCACCAGAGACACAACATCGCCAACCACCACACACAACAGGAAGCTCGATAAGGATTTACAAAGGGTAGCTACTGGATTAAAGGCAAGCGCTTGCGCCAAAATCAAACCAATAATAACCCCCCAGAGCACCAACAATCTTGTTTTAAAGCGCGGATAGAACGATCGCAAAAAGGGGAACTGTTGACTTTTAACCTCCATCCAACTATTGAGCCACGGCATCCCCTTGACCATCAAGGCATACTGCAACCCACCAACCACTAGAACCGATACCCAAAACGTACGCACCATAGCTTATTTCTGCTTAACTTCCAAATGTATTTCGCTTGATACCTTTTGTTGTAAGGTTTCCGGCGATACCGTACCGCCCGAAATGATCAATTTAATGGCATCTCCAACCGACATATCCAAGCGAATCATTTTTGCTTCAGGCACCATAATAAGAAAGCCAGAAGTCGGATTCGGCGTTGTGGGTACAAACACATTATATACCTCCTCCGCAGTTTTGCTTTGCGTTTCGCCCGTTGAGCGGTTGGTTAAAAAACCAATGGAATACAAACCCTGACTCGGGAACGGTACCAACACCGCCTGTTGAAAGACCGCTTTTTTATTTTTCCCGATCGTTTCAACGATCTGTTGCACCGTTTTATAGATGGTATTGATAATCGGAATGGCTTTAATACACTTTTCGGTAATCGAGAGCAAAAAACGCCCAAAGAAAAATTTAGATAGCCATCCAAAAGCTGTGATAATGGCCATCACAATCAAAAACGCTAGGATGTCCATAACCCATCCCATCCATTGCTGCCCAAACACATGAGTCCATCGTCCAAAGAACAACGCACTCGCCGGCTGCCCTACCTTATCCAGCAGAAATTTAATAACAAAAAACGTAACCCCTAAGGGCATTAACATCAATACCCCAGCTGCAAACCAACCCTTAAGTTTTTGTAACATATGCTTGCCAATTTTCTTACTTTCATTAATTAAAGTAAATTATTACCGTATTAACAATATAAATAAAGACTTTGCTTTCCCCCAAAAGGTCAGTGTAAGATACAGTAAAATTCTTGACAGAGTGTTAACTATTTTTTAAATTGATTATTCAAAGGAATAAAAAATGACGAATAAATTAAAATTATTACTCCCTATGGGTCTGTTGGCAGCGTGCCCATTATTCGGAGATGATCAAGCACAAGCTACTTCTGTAGAGGAATCGGATGCTGTCATTCAAACCTCTGATTGGACTAACGATCTTCGTCCTTACGGTGAAGCACGCTTCTTGATGGGTAAACCAAAATCTGACGGAGAAGGACTAAAGTTTAAACCCGGTTTGGCTATTGAAGCTGGTGTACATGCTTTTGACGATTTCCGCTTTGGATTCGAATTTAACTTAACCCAGTGCAAAGGCGATAAGGGTGAAATAGAAAAAGATAGTAAAAAGTACAAGGACATCGAACTCAAAGGTCACATGATGAACTTCATGGTGAACGCCTACTATGACTACGAAATCGAAAGCGACTTCGAAGTCTTTGCAGGTCTCGGTGCTGGCTTAAGCGTTTCTAGCGTCGAAGCTAAAGGAACCGAAGAAGGGAAAACCGATAAAGGTAAGGTTTGTGATTACGACAAAACCGGCTTGGGCTTACAAGCTATGCTCGGTGCTGCATTCAACATCACAGAAAACTTCAACGTTAATGCTCGTTTACGCTATATGCATGTGTTCTCCAAAGGACGTTTGTTCAGCGTAGATTTGGGTTTACGTTACAGCATGTAATCATACAGGTTTAATCCCCTTAACGGGTGGTTAATACCTCATTAACAGGGCAGCCTATAAAAGTGCTGCCCTTATTATTTTCTGGACACCCATTTACTCCCAACGCCAGACGTTGAGTAAAAAGCTTGTCCCACTCGATGGAACCTGCTAGGTTAACCCTATGCATGATGTCCTCACAGTAGAAGGAGCCACCCTCACGAAAGGCACTCAATCCATCCTAAAGGATATTCATTTTCAAGTTCAAACGGGTGAAGTTCATGCGATCATCGGACCCAATGGTTCCGGCAAAAGCTCGTTGCTCAAAAGCATTGCTGGGCATCCATCCTATGCATTAACCAGCGGAACATTTTATTTAAATCAGCAACCCATCAATGAGTGGGCACCGGACAAACGGGCTCAAAACGGCATCTTTTTGGCATTTCAATCCCCGAATGCTATTGAAGGGGTAACGGTTGCTAATTTTTTGCGAACCGCCTTAAGGTTTCACAATCCCGAACAAACTGTTAACGCAACTCGCTTTTATCAAAACCTATACGCTCTGTTGGAGCAGGTAGGACTTCCTAAAGATTTTACCAGCCGATCGGTACACTGCAATTTTTCAGGGGGCGAACAAAAACGCTTGGAATTACTCCAATTATTGCTCTTTAAGCCCAAATTTGCACTTTTAGATGAATTGGATAGCGGTTTGGATCTACAAGCACGCGAAATCGTTTTACAAACAGTTCGTACCCTACACCCGCACACCGGATTTATCATCGTATCCCACGCTATGGACTTCCTTCATCAACTCCCCTTAACCCATCTATATCTTCTACAAAAAGGTAGTTTAGTGACCAAAAATCCTTCTGATTTGGACGCTGTTGCATCCCTGATCAAAGGCTTATAGCGTTATCCAATGGCATCCGCAACCGATTCTACTGCTTTAAATGCTGGATTTGGACTGAACCAGGATACCATCCGTTACATTTCATCCGTCAAAAGCGAAAGTCCTGCGCTACTTGCCTTTCGCTTACAAGCCCTAAAAACGTTTTTGAGGCTCAAACTCCCTGCGTGGATTCCCAATGCTTTACCGCCCATCGATTTCCAAAAGCTACGCTATTATGTAGCCAATACCCAAAAGCCAAAAAAGAGCTGGGATGAAGTCCCTACAGCCATTAAAAACACCTTTGAGCGCTTAGGGGTGCCCGAAAAAGAACAAAAGTTTTTAGCGGGTGTGGAAGCCCAATTCGATAGTGAATTTGCTTACGCCAAAATGCGGCAGCAGTTACAAGAACAGGGGGTTATTTTTACCGATTCGAACGAAGGACTTTCGACATACCGTGAACTCTTCGAGCCTTTTTTTGCAAAAATCGTTCCTCCGCACGACAATACCTTTGCAGCCCTTAACAGCGCTGTATTTAGCGGAGGCAGTTTTATTTACGTACCCAAAGGATTAAAGGTTCAGCAACCCCTGCAGGCGTATTTCAGAATCAATGCGGAACGTTCGGGGCAATTTGAACGTACCCTGATTATCGTTGATGAAGGCGCAGAGTTAACCTATATGGAGGGATGTACCGCCCCTATGTACGACACCCAAAACCTCCATGCAGCCGTTGTGGAGCTGGTGGTAAAAAAAGACGCTAAATTGCAGTATATCACCGTTCAAAATTGGTCTTCCAATGTACTTAACTTGGTAACCAAACGCGGTTGGGCAGAAGAAAACGCTGATGTTCGATGGATTGATTGCAACATAGGGTCGAAAATTACCATGAAATACCCTGGTGTTTATTTAAAAGGCCGGCATGCTCATGGAGAGGTATTTAGCATTGCTCTAGCCCATAGTGGGCAATGGCAAGATACCGGCGCACGTGTTTTGCATTTAGCAGATGAAACTACCTCCAATGTCGTTTCAAAATCAATTTCATTAGGCTCAGGATGGGCAGGTTATCGCGGTAAAATTCACGTTCAACCCAACTGCAGCCATTGCAAAAACAGCACCGAATGCCATTCGCTGCTCTTGGGAGATTCGAGTCAAACCGGCACCCTACCTTACGTAGAAATTAGCGGCGATTCCCAATCGGTATGCCATGAAGCTAGTATCTCATCGCTCGATGAAGAACAACTGTTCTATTTGCAACAAAGAGGGTTGAATCGTGCAGCAGCCGTCAGCCTAAGCGTCAATGGGTTTGTCAATGATTTGGTTCAACATTTTCCCTTAGAATACAGCGTGGAACTAAAGCGCTTAATCGATATGGAGGTAGAGAATGCCATTGGGTAAGCTCCTATCGCTTCACAACAATCCCTTCGGCACTTGGTCACCAGCAAGCGCTACATTTAGCTTTCACGAAGGCTTGTCCTTAACCGATTGGCTCCAATTCGAACCCCTAAACATCCCTGTGAGTATTCGCATCGGACGCAATACGTCCGTACGGCTCATTGAACAACTTCATCAGGTACACTATATCTTAGAAGCGGGATCCACTTTGTTCCATTTTAACACCTGCGATCATGATTATACCCTCAGTTTTGATAATCAAGGACGCTTAGTACATGCCTCTGGTATTGCATTAACCACCTCTTGCGCCGTACACAGTACCGTTCGCCTTCAAGCCCCTCAAGCATCACTCATTTGGCAGGAAAGCGTCCATGTTAACAGCAACCAACACTACCAAACCACCCTATTGGTAGACCATCAGGCTCCCTCCACGCATACGCATTGTCAAACGCACTCGGTGGTTGATGACCATGGGCGCTTCGATCTACGCTGCGATTTATCGGTACAAGCAAACGCACGCCAAGCTTCTGTTGAGCAACGCAATTTAAACCTAATTACAGGGCCTCATGGGCAGGTAAGCGCTTATCCTCAATTGCATATCTTTAACCGTTCGATCACTGCATCGCATGGAACCGCCACTCAACCGCTACCGGCTGATGCCTTATGGTATCTACAATCCCGCGGTATTCCTTATGCAGAAGCTACGCAATTATACCTACAAGGCTTTTTGCATTCCGTGTTTTCAACGGAATTTCATGAGTTACTAACCCCATCTAAGCCTGAATGACCCCCTCGGAACAGCTATTAAACATTATTTGGGAACGCCTCCGGTTGGTACGCGATCCCGAAATGGGCATCGATATTGTTAACTTAGGGCTTATTTATAACATCCAACTTCAACCGGTACCTTCATCAAATCCGCCATCCATTTCAGAACCCGCTCAAACGCTCCAAGCATCAAACGATTTTAAAGTAGCCATTGAGATGACCTTAACCTCACCTACCTGCCCCATGGCACCACAAATTTTTTCGAACATCCACGATGTCCTTGGCTTCCTCCCTGGCATTGCTGATGTCGATATTCAACTGGTATGGCAACCTGCATGGTCCAAAGAACGTATATCGGAAGCTGGGAAGATGGAACTGGGGCTCTTGTAAGCTCCGACGCAGGATCCAAACTTGACCTGTGGGGACAATGATGGTTAAGAAATAAGTGTTGGTATGGATATATTGCGGCTTTCTCAGCTACTCATCAGTTTTATTTTACTCATCATCAGCGTTACGTTGCACGAATATGGACATGCACTTGCCGCCAATCAATGCGGAGATCCCACTCCATCCAAAGACGGTCGGTTGACGGTCAATCCTGCGGCTCATATCGATTTAATCGGTACGATTGTATTCCCCATTATCTGCATGCTGTTGGGGTTTAGCTGCCTCTTCGGTTGGGGTAAACCTCAACGCTTACAGCCCGCATCCTACCGTTATCCCCGTTTACTATGGATCGTCCTTGGTGGATTCGTATGCAACCTCCTGTTGTGCCTATTAGGAGTGCTGATGTTAACCTTCGATAGTCATTTTACACTCATTGTCTATACCTTGCTGCAAATCAATGCGACCCTCATCGTTTTTAACCTGTTGCCTTTGCCGGGATTGGATGGATTTACTTTAATCTCACCCTGTCTGTCGGAGCGCACTTTACGGTTTATCGAACAATTTGGCATATGGATTTTATTGATCGCCATCAACGTACCGATGGTACAACGAATCTTATCGCTTGGGATCAACTGCATTATAGCGGGGTTCCTCCAACTTGGTACTATGCTCTATGCGGTTTTGTATTAGCAGCCTCAACCTCTTGTTCCTCTTGTCCTCCTTATCGGCTGCGTCTATCCCATTTCATCCCAACCAACGCCTTGTTTCAAGCGCACCCCAATTGCATCGGATTATCCCTAACGCCAACAAACAACCTGCATTAAAACGTTGGACGCCATCCGCAACCCCTAGCGATGATACAGCACCGCATGCTTTGCGAACGGCTCATCGTCGTTATGCTCAAAACGGAAATCAGCGTATCTTTTTTCACCGCCAACGCACTAACAGTCAGGAGCGTAACACTTCCCGTCCTTAAAAGGATAAATCAATGGTTTTGATCAATTGGAACAACGGATTTCCAATGAGCCAAATGATGGCAAAAATAACGAGCGATAGCGCAACAATACTAATGGGCTCAATCCATTTGGTCTGCTGCAACAAACGTTTTTCGTACTGATTGTAGTACTGTTCTGACAAATCCATTAAGGTTTGAGCTAATCGTCCATACGATTCTCCCTTTTGCAACGATTGACAAAAAAAGCTAGGGAAATCGCTTAAAACAACCGACAAACTATTGCCTTGAAGCAAGCACTGTTGAGCTTTTTGCAACGAATAACGCTTAAGCAAACAGCCCCAAGCAACCTGTACGCTCTCCAACAAAGGTAAGCCGTTTTGGAGCAACATACCCAATACCATTGCAAACCAACTGTAAATCAAGGAAGAACGCATTTGAAAGGCTAAAACCAAACGGTCTGCATGTCTCCACAGAACCGTTAACAAAATGCCGAAGGTCGCAATCAATAGATAAACCCATGAACTGGGGATGGATAATACAAAAGCGGTTAGTTTATCAACACTTTGCCCCTGTTGGGCGTAAAAATCGGCAATTCTGGGCAAAAACAGGCCATAAGCGCCTCCCATAAACCCTACCGCAACGCCTGCGACAAATAGGGGATAGATCAATTGACGCTTGATTTCATACACTAAACGCGTTTGGAAGCGTACCAAGCGCTCAATACAAGCAATGCCCTTGGGTAAAAATCCGCCCATCTCCGCCTGTTGTAATATTAAAACCCATTCGACCGGTACTTTGAACTTCGGTTGGAACAAGACGCTCGAAAACAGCCGCCCTTGTTTTAATTCACTCAAAGCCTGACTCACAAACCCTCTCAAGGTCGTATTACGCACCTGAATCGTTTCCAATGCGGTTGTAAGCGGATTACCAACGGACAAGCTCGATTGCAATTGCCCCCAAAAGGACTCCCATTCGGACAGTTGAATAGCGGCATGTGCACTCCAAAAGCGCTTACCATACAACACCCGTTGCACCAAAAATCCACGCGCCCATAACGCACGCAAACATTCCCATTTAGATGCATAACGCATGAACAACCATCGATTGCGTCCTTCGGAATCCACAACCTGGCAAATAAACACCTTCAAAGACATAACCTTAACGCTTGATCTGCGCCTCCAGCTCATCGGCCAAAAACGATGCCCAATCGATTGATTTTAGCTGCTTCAGCGCTCTTCTCATCTCCTGATTGCGTTCCAACAAGCCCAACACTTGGGTCCATAAACCATCCATAGCGGATTGCTCAACCACCACACATCCACCCCGCTGCTCAAACACCCGCGCATTTTTCAATTGATGCCCTTCGGCTGATTGAGGGAAAGGGATTAAAATCGAAGGCACAGCAAAATGCGTCAATTCTGCAATTGTACCGGCTCCTGCTCGTGCAATAACCCCATCCGCCGCCGAATACAAACACGCCATTTGAGCACAAAATGGCTTAAAAACAATGGAGGAGGGAAGCGCTTTATCTGCCTGAACCATTTTATTCGTACCCGTAATACACAACACCTGAATGCCGCGCGCAATCCATTGCTCCGTATGCTCCAAAACCCATCGGTTTAACGGATGCGCTCCTTGGCTTCCTCCAACAACGCACACAAGCGGTTTATCAGGGTCAAAGCCCAATTGCACTTTGGCAGCCTTTGGATCCATCGGCTGCAATTCACGCCTCAAGGGGAATCCGCAAAAACTTACCTGCTGGTTCCCCTGATACACCACTCCTTCAGGAACATATACCTTCGTAGCCAATCGGCCGAATAACCGAATAGTGCGCCCTACCACCTGATTCGCTTCATGCAACAAACACGGTTTTCGCAAGCACGCGGCAGCCAAAATCGCACCTACATTGGTAAATCCCCCAAAGCCTATTACCGCCGCCACCTGCTCCGTCCGCAGCAATTGCCATGAACAATAAACGTTTTTAGCAGCATAATACAAGCACCGTAGCCCATCCAATGGCTTTTTGGACAAAGCGATTCCGGGGATGCTAACAAAGGATAATTGGGGATAAAGGTCGCTTAAGGTTCGATCAACCGCCTTCTGAGAAATCAACAAAATACAACGGTAATTGCGCTCCATCAGCCGTTGAGCAACCGCAATCCCAGGCGATAAATGCCCTCCGGTTCCTCCACAAGCAATGGCTATTGTTTTCATGACTCCCAAGTTTCTATTGGCGGGTATCGATTATAGGATAAATTAACCAACAACCCCACTAAACTAAAATTCGCGACCAAATTCGACCCCCCATAACTGAGGAAGGGAAGCGCCATCCCCTTGGTCGGTAACAGCCCCGTAATAACCCCTAGGTTGATAAAGGCTTGAAGCGTTAAAAAGCAGATAGACGTTAAGCCGGTATAGAATAAAAACGGATGGTCTTGTTGCCAGGTAATTTTTAGCCCACAAAAGGCAATGATCGCAAAACAGATCAGTACAACGAACACATGAACAATGCCTAATTCTTCCGCTAAAACCGCCCCAATAAAGTCTGTATGCACTTCGGGCAAAAAGAAAAACTGTTGGTGCCCCAAACCCAATCCACGCCCAAACCATTTGCCGGATGAAAACGCAACCAAGCTTTGCCACAATTGATACCCTGTACCCATGCGGGTGTTTTCCAAATCCAAAAAGGACAGAATACGGCTAAAACGCACCGGATTCAAGTAAACCAAAAGCGCAAACAAACCAATCGCTAGCGCTACTGCTGGCACAATAAACCGCCAAGGCATTCCCCGTACAATTAACGCTAACAGGGCTACGCCGCCAAACAGAAGAGCTGTCCCAAAATCAGGTTCTAGCAATAACAATACGCAAAAAAAGCCTACTATGGATAATGGGCGCACAAAACCCTCCATAAAGTTTTGGCGAAGCTGTTTGTTTTTCGTAATCCAATACGACAAGAACAACACAAAACCAATTTTTGCTAGCTCAGATGGCTGCATTCTTAAAGCGCCTAATCCGACCCAACGCCGCGAACCATTCACCATGCGACCGAAACCGGGGATAAACACCAATAACAGCAGTATTATCGTTATCCCACCAAGCCATTTGCCCATAGCACGCACCTGCAATAGGTTAAGTTTGGAGAAAACCCAAAAGAACAGGCATGCAACCCCCAACGAAGCGCATTGCTTGGCGAACAGATGGGCGGATGCAATCGGTTGTGCCGCACTATATAATATCAATAAACCGTAAGCAACCAATACGCAGCTGCAAGCAATCAAAAGGGAACGACAACCTGAACCCTCACGGTGCATGCTAACCTACTTATCTACCTGTACCGTAGGAACGTCCTGCGTTGAATCTAACAAATCCGAAAAGGAATCATTGATTGAAGATTCGCTCGATGTAGAAGAGGTATCCATCGACACATCCAAATCGCTTCCATTAACAATATCCCGAGGAGCGCTGCCTTCCAACTTTAGCTCTTGCCCCACTTGGAGTACGCTAGAATCGCTTAAATTATTCATACGGCATAGCTCCTGAACGGTGATCCCTTTACGACGGGCAATGCTCCACAAACTATCTCCGCTTTGAACCGTATAGCTTGAGCCGTGAATGGGACTGGTAGCCTTAGGAGCGACCGAAGCAACGGGAGCGGATGCAACCGATCCATTCCCAGATACCGTTAACACCTGTCCAATACGAATCATATCGCTGGTTAAATGGTTGAGGTCTTTCAAGCTGCTTACGCTCATCCCAAAGCGTTTTGCAATGGACGTTAATGTATCGCCTTTCTGTACGCAATAGGTACCGTTTCCTGCCGATGGGGCAACAACAGACGATGCTCCATTCACTTTTAAACGCTGACCGACATAAATCCGGTTCTTATCCGTCAAATGATTTTCTTGCATCAATTGAGCCACCGATACCTGATAACGACGCGCAATGGAGCTTAAGGTATCGCCTTTCTGTACACAATAATCCGCACCGCTAACCGCGCTAGAAGCTGTTGCTCCTCCCGGAATCACCAACTGTTGACCTACATAAATGCGGTTCTTATCCGTCAAATGATTTTCCTGCATCAATTGAATCACAGACACCTGATAACGACGCGCAATGGACGTCAACGTCTCACCTTTGCACACAACATGGATTTGGGTAGCATCAAAGTTTGGAAGGGTATTATAATCTTCCCCCATGCCTTCCGGACGACGAGGCTCAAAGCGTTGTTCTGATACCGGTTGAATCTCCTCTTCTTCTAAAGAACCAACCATGGCGGTAGCTGCTACGCCGCTTGCATTTTCATTGGTTGACTTAACGCCTCCGCATCCTTGCAAAACAAGGCAAATTACCAAAATCAACGGGCTTTTCAAAAGCTTAATACACAAAGATTTCATAATTTTATAAAAAATATCTATTAATATTTTAAAAATTCCCTAGGGTTTCGCAACCCATTTTTGAACTTCAAAATCATCGGTTCGTTTCAAAACAGCCACCTGTTGGAAACGCGACTCAAATGGAGGGAAAAATGCATCACCATCGATCGTACACTGAATAACGGACAAAATAAGTTCTGAAGCCTTTGGCAACAGGTGCTCATAAATGCTTGCGCCGCCGCAAACCCAAACCGTTTTTAATTGCGCCGGCAATTCATCCAGCAACGTAATTTCTTGAACGCCTTGCAATCCTGTTTTGTGATGGGTAAGCACATAGGTCGTTCGTTGAGGCAAGGGGCGTTTCCCCATCGACTCAAAGGTTTTGCGACCCATCAAGAGCGTTTGATTTAAGGTCATCTGCCGAAACCACTGTAATTCTTCCGGCAAATGCCAAGGCAAACGCTGGCGGCACCCGATTACGCGGTTCAGCGACATCGCTGCAATGATTTTAAAATCGATCATATTTACACCGCTACCTGAGCTTTAATGGTCGGATAAGGGTCATAATCATGCACCTGAATGGCCTCAAAGGTTATATCCTCAATCCGCTTAACACTTGGGTCAATCGTAAGGGTTGGTAAAGTCTTAGGGGTGCGCGCTAACTGCGTTTTCACCTGCTCTAAATGGGTTTGATAAATATGGGCATCTCCCAAGGTATGCACAAACCAACCGGGTTTCAACCCGCAGACCTGAGCCATGATGTAGGTTAACAGGGAGTAAGAAGCAATGTTAAACGGAACGCCCAAAAATAAATCCCCACTACGCTGATACAATTGACAGCTTAAGGTGCCTGAAGTGCTAACGTAAAACTGGAAAAATGAATGGCAGGGAGGCAGCGCCATTTGGTCAATTTCGCCTACATTCCAAGCTGAAACAATATGACGTCGGCCGAACGGATTTTTTTTAATACCCTCAATAACCTGTTGAATTTGATCCACAACACGTCCATCAGCGCACCGCCAATGCCGCCATTGAGCACCATAAACAGGACCCAAATTGCCATCTTTATCCGCCCATTCGTTCCAAATACGCACCCCATGGTCTTGCAAATACCTAATGTTCGTATCGCCGTGCAAGAACCACAGCAATTCATAGGCAATCGATTTAAAATGGACTTTTTTCGTGGTTAATAGCGGGAAAAAGTGCGAAATATCGATGCGCATCTGCGCTCCAAACAAACTAATGGTACCGGTTCCTGTACGATCTTGGCGTTTTTCACCCGTTTCCAGCACCCGTTTAACTAAATCCAAATAAATTTGCATATTCCTATCCCCCTTACGATTTTAACACTTCATCAATGGTTTTAAAATGCATCTTGGCGTAGCGTTTGAGCTGATCTTTCCCTACCGTATCCCCTAAGGTTTTTAATGCTTTTTGGGCATCAATTCCGCAACCTTTTGGTAGATTAATCCCCGCTTCCTTACTTAAATCGCGTAATTTCCGCACATAGACTGCCCGCGCAATAATCGAGGCGGCAGCTACCACCGGATCTTCTTCTGCACGCACCCGCTGTTGAAGCATAAAGTCATTTCGCTTTAAAAATTTTTGGACTAAATGCGCCTTAACAAATTGATCCAACAGACCTTTTTGAACCGTACTTTGTTGCAAAGCACTATCCAAGGCACGCGCATGCATCCACGCAAGCAATTGATTCAAATTGCCGAATTGCGTATACAATTCGTTGTATCGCTCCATATTGGCATAGGCCGTTTCAATAACCACTCCTTTGGGCTCGCGTACCAAGGCTTCCATTTTGAACAAACGCTCATCGGACTTAATGGCTTTACTCTCTTTTAGCCCTTTAGACAGCCAAAAATCAACCGCTGCTCCATCCGCAATAACGGTAGCCGCTACCAAAGGGCCAAACAGATCGCCTTTTCCGCTTTCATCCAATCCTGCATGCGCTTCAAACCATTCAGGATGATTGACTCGATCATAGCCATAAAGCGGTTTATGAGTAATCTCCGTTTCCAAGGTATGAAGAACGAAATCTTCAACGCCCTTACCTTGCACAACCAGCTTATGATTGTGATAGACCACCACTTTTACGTCAGGGTTATGATAGGCATACAAGGAATAAGGGACCTCATCCTTATGCCACTGATGATCCCTTAAATAATTCAACAAACATTCGGATTGCTCATCCGACAGCACTAGCACGTACGGCTGCATCCGAAGTTAAGTTTAAGCGCGCCCTAAATAGGCACCCGTATCGGTATCAATACGGATTGTTTCACCCGTCTTAATAAACAAAGGCACTTGTACCTTCATCCCCGTTTCGACAACCACCGTTTTTTGCGCATTGGTTGCGGTATCACCCCGTACTCCTTCGGATGCCTCTGTAACCTTCATGGCAACGGCAGCAGGCAATTGAATTTGCAACGGACGATCATCGACAAACAAGACCGAATAGGATTCCCCCTGAATCAAATAATTTTTCTGGGCTTCCAATAACTTGCTGGGAATAACCTCATCTTCATAGGTATCCGTATGCAAAAAATGATAGCCTTCGTTATCCTCAAAGGAATACTCTAATGCTTTCGATTCAACATAACAGAAGTAAACTGTATCGTTGGAATGAAACTTATTCTGGGTCGCAATACCGGTGGTCAAGTTGCGCAAGGTGACTTGAATAAATCCTGCTTGCCGACCTTGCGTACGGTGTTCTACCTCCGTAACAATATGCGGTACGTTTTGATACATAACCACATTATTCTTACGAATACTGGTGGCCGGTCGCTTATCTAAATTCGACATAATTACGCTTCTGGCTTAGTTTTTACCAAACCTAATACACTTTGTCCCTCTTTCCACTGACCGCGTTTTTTCAATAACGCAACCCGTTCATAACGTTTCAATACGGTTTGGCTAGCGTCCGCACTATTGGCGCTTTTCCTTAAACTTGCATGTTGTGACATAATGCTTCCTTTACTTTCTAAAATTCATTATGGAGCCGAAGATGAGGTTCGAACTCACGACCTACGCGTTACGAGTGCGTTGCTCTACCAACTGAGCTACCTCGGCTCTCTTATCTATATAGTTCCACTCTATTCCACCCGTTGAGTCAACCGCAAAGTAGGCACGCTCGCATTCCTCACCGACCCAATACCCTTGATAACGAACCAAGCGCTGTTCGAATCGCATCGGTTATTAAAGGACTGACCGACAACACGGTTTGGCATGTTCCTAAAGTACAAACAGAACGCGTATCACTTTCGATAATCGCATCCACCCCACAGCCCTGAATGCGTTTCCAAACCGCCACGTCCGTAATGCCATGCGTAACCACAGCCGTTATCTTTTTAGCTCCTAATTGCTTTAAACGGGCTGCAACCAATGCGATGGTTCCTCCTGTATCCACTCGGTCATCCACTAAATAAACTGATTGCCCTTGCACATCCCCGTGCCAATCCACCAAACTTAAGCGACCCTGCACATCCCGTTGTTTATGAGCCCAACCGTAAGGACATCCTAACGCCTGAGCCCATGCTTTCACGCGCTCGTACATGCTGCCATCTGCTCCAAACAATAGACTTCCTGTCTCCATTACCGAACGCAAATAGGGAATAAACACCCCCTCAACCCCGATAACTTGCGTAGGAATAGCAAACTGATGGCTTTGATGGGGAGCGTGCAAATCAACCGTTAACAAACGATCCGCCCCAAGGGTTGATAGTAACCGTGCAAACAATAAAGGAGTGGGGGCGCATCTCGGAAGAGGGTGTTCCTGTCGGGCATAAGCATAACTGGGGCAAATGACTAAAATAGAGCGCGCTTTACCCTGCTTTGCCGCATCTACCATCTGTAACAATTCAAACAGTGAGTCGTTCGGATCCTGCGTTGTGTCTTGGAACAAACAAACGTCCTTACCTTCAACCTCCAGCGGCAATTGAACCCATCGCTCCCCATTGGGAAACTGAGTTGGGTGTATGGGAGCAACTGCAAGCTGTAATTGTTGGCCAATACGGTCTGCCAAAGGCGTATAACCCGAACCAACGATTAAAAGGACTTTTTTTATAACGCCATCATCCATGCTTCAGCCCTGCCATCCTAGGATCTCAATCGA
Organism: Opitutales bacterium; assembly: GCA_024407725.1. GTDB lineage: Bacteria > Verrucomicrobiota > Verrucomicrobiia > Opitutales > UBA9783 > UBA3869. The sequence continues at coordinate 12,176 of JAKSVZ010000003.1, read as the reverse complement.
GGCTATCAACCAACCCACGATCTATAACCCTCTCTCTAAGGATGCCAAGCCCCTGACGGACGTTCAATTCAAAAAGCTAAGCTTGGGTAGCACTTTCGGGTTCCTGCTTAGCATCGCCCTGCTTTAAAAAGCACGATTTGGCTGCATCATCGGTTAAGTACGAAAATACTTTTTCCAAATTATCCACCCGCTTAAACAAGTCCGGTAATCGCCGCTTGAGGTTATCAATACGATGCGCCAACATGAAAGGAAATACCGGTGTTCCACGAACAAAACTATGATCGGGCAAGTCGTGATTAACGCCTGATTGCGCACCTACAACCACATGACTTCCAATGTTAATATGGCCTGCCAATCCCACTTGACCTGCGATGGTTGTATAATCCCCGATATGGGTACTGCCGGCAATTCCAGCAAATGCCACAATAAAGCAATGTTTTCCAATCACCACGTTGTGGGCAATCTGCACTAAATTATCAATCTTGGTTCCTTCACCAATGCGGGTCTCTTCAAAACGGGCACGATCAATGGTGGTATTGGCTCCTATATCCACATCATCTTCTAAAACCACACACCCTATTTGCGGACAACGTTGATGAGCGCCATTGACAGTCGTATAGCCATACCCTTCCGAGCCTAAAACAACTCCTGCATCAATAAAGCATCGTTTCCCAACCTGGGTTCCGTCTAACAGAGAACAATTGGGGCGTATAATAGCACCTGATTGAATTTGAACATGCTCTCCAACAAACACATGCGCGCTCAACACCACATGGTCACCAATCACGCTATGAGCCCCTACAACACACAAAGGCCCAATGGCCGCTGTTGGATCTACTTTTGCCGTCGGATCTACAACAGCCGTCGGATGAATCCCCGGCTTTACCTTCGGGGCATTTTTCAGCATTAAATCGCGGCAGATAATACTCAACGCTTCCGAGGGATCATTAACCGTCAAAAGTACCTGTTCCTTGTGTGGTTCCCCCAAATAAGAAGGAGGAACCAAAATTACACCCGCTTTGGATTGATCCACCTGCGGACGATATTTTAAATTACCCAAAAACGATAAATCCGTCGGAAGCGCTTTATCCAACGAAGCAATTCCCATCAAGGTTGTATGGGTCAAATGCCCTTTTACATTGAGGGGCTTTACTAGGTTAATAATCGCATCTAAGGTATAAAAAATGTTCTGCATAGTGCTATCGTTTTAGGGGTTAATTTCAATGGCTCCTACAGCCACTGATTGTAGTTTAATGATAACGCACCCTTAAACTAATGACAAGCGAATCACTCAAAAAATGCCCTTATCCCTTTGGGAGATAAGAGCACCTCCACGCGTTCGTCGAATCGCGTTTATTTCTTCGATTTTTCCGCTTGTTGTTTCGCTTGAGCCTTAGGGGCTTCTTTACTTACGCTTTGACCCTTGTTGGCAGCCTGAATGACGGCATCCGTTAAATCTAACGATTTATCTGCATAAGCAATGGCAGCAGCTCCAAAAACAACTTCGCATCCTTTTGCTTTAGCTACTTGCTCAATCGCTACTTTGATTTCAGCAAAATGCTCCTGCAATATCTGCTGACGTTGTTCTTGCAACATCATGGTCTTTTCTTGACGGAACGCTTTGATTGCATTGGCTTTTTCATCCAACTTTTTATCTAATTCCGTAATCTGCTTTTCTAGCCCCTTCTTGGCATTTTCAGCAACCCCAGGAGCTTTTAATTTTTCAACCAAGACCTTACGCTCTTCCAACAACTTATCGCCTTCTGCAATCATCTTATCATGCTCAGCTTGAAATTGATTGGTGATCGTTTGAAATTTCTCTTCAGCAGGTTGCTTCTTATAAAATTGATCATACACCTTTGCTTCATCAACCACACCAAATTTTGCTTGAGCACTCAAACAGCAGCCAAGAATAGCAGCTTGAAAACCTAATTGCTTTAATATATTCATCTTCATCTTGTTTTAAAAAATTGTTTAAAAAGTTACCCCAAACGCATAGGAAAAATGCGGGAATTCTTTACTATCACTCTCATGCGCTTTGAAGGGATAGGAGAAAAATAACTTCAAAGGCACATTGAGGATATCGATAGCCGTTCCAATTCCAGCATCCGCATAAATCGTATCGGTACCTGGGCACAAATACTTATCGTTCATTTTTACCACCTTACCGGCATCGAGGTAGAAAATTAAACGGAATCGAGGGTGGAGAGCAATCGAGTATTCCGAAATACCCGCTATCGCATACTTACCTCCTAACGGATCCTGATGGAAATCATTGGAACGAGGACCTGCTTCTTGATAATCGAAACCACGCAAGTCTGATTCGCCTCCTAAGTATTCACGTTCGAACAAGGGAACATCTTTGCCGCCCCAACCACGAACAGCAGCACCTTTACATTTAAGCATTAACACCTGTTCGTAATTCGGGGTCACCAAGAACCATTGGGCAAAAACCGCTTTCGACCGAACATACTTTGTCTTTCCACCAACCCCAGCAAATTGATTATCCCAGACGGCTACATTTCCTTCGGTTGGATGCACAAACTGATCGCGCGTATCACGAGATAATTCAAACCCAATCTTTGAAATAACCCGCGAACCCTCTTCATCCTTAACGGCTTGAGATACGCTATCATCAACTCCCACTAACTTGAAGTGCTCTATATGGTAGTACAAACGTCCTTCGACCAATTCAAACAAACGTTTTCCAACATAAATGTCAGCACCCACACGCTGCTGTTTGTAATCTTTTTGGTTTAAATTACTTCTGGAACCCGTAAGGCCAAAACCCCAACGCAGCTCTCGATCGAACAACCAAGGTTCTTCGAAGTTAAAGCCAATCTGTTGCGAATACTTTCCAACGGTAATACCCGTTTGTGCTTTTTGACCGGCTCCACGGTGATAATCTTTTCCATTGCCCCAATCGAAATTGCTTTGTCCTAAGGTCAATCCAACCGTAATTTTTTCCGTCGAGCTAATACCTCCGGTCAATGAAATACTACCGGTTTTATCCTCCTCAACCACCACCTTAACATCCTTTTCGTAAGGCATAGAGGAATCTTCCGGAACAATAACCGCTGACTTAAACAATCCCGTGTTTTGCAAACGCAACTCGGCTAATTTCATCCGGCGGCGGTTCAACAAATCCCCAGGAGCCAAATTCATTTCGCGCACCACCAAACGGGATTGAGAATGTACATTACCCGTTAGATAAATCGAATGAACGCGGTATTGAGCCCCCCGAACAACGGAAAAGGCCAAATCCACCTCATGGTCGATAAAGGTACGTTTTACATCTACCCGTGCATCCACATAGCCATCTTTTCCGTAATAATCCCGCAAAAACTCACATCCTTGTTCAATCAACTCGGCTGAAGCAGGAGCTCCCTTCTTTAAGAAACCAAGGTAGGTGGTTAGTTTTTCCTCATCTTCCGGAACATCAGAAGTTACCGAAACGTTTCCAATATAATACCGTTCTCCTTCCTGAATCTTAAAGACAATACGCAGACGATTACCTTTGTTCTGAATCGCTACGTTTTTACGGTTAATTTCGACATCCAAATAACCCGCATTGCGATAATGATTACGCAAGGTATCGATATCATGCTGCAAACGATCCTCATCTAAACGTCCCGTTTTGGTAAAGAATGAGAAAGGCCACCATTTGCGCGTAACCAATAAATCACGCAACTTTCCAGGTTTAAACGCTGTAACCCCTTGAAAATCAATGCGTTTAATTTTATATCCCAAATCCTCATTGACTGTTACAATGACGGTTTCATAACCATCACGCAATGGCTCGTGCGTAATGCTGACATCGGACTTAAAATACCCCTTGGAGGTATAAAAAGCTTTTAAACGTGCAACATCCGCCTGCAAACCATGAGGATTACAGGCCTCATTAATGCGGCTTTTCATCTCATACTCAAGGGTTTTGCCCGTAAAATCGTTGTTTCCCTCAAAGCGGAATTCAGCAATTTTTGGGAAAATAACCAAACTTAAACGCAAATCCAGCGTATTAGCATCTACTTTTTTCACTTCCCAACGCAGCGTATCGATCCACCCCGTATCGTACAATTGCTTCGAAGCAACCTGAAACGCAGTTTCATCAATTTCATCGCCTTCAACAAAGCCAATATGCGAAGCAATAAACGCCTTGGATACGCTAATTTCTTGGCTTAAATTCAACTGTAATTGGCGAACCTTCCAAGCGTTTGTTCGGGTTAACGTTAGCTCTGCGTCAGCTAAAGGTATATAGCCATCGTTCAATGCAAGCGGAGCCGTTTTTGCAGGAGCCTTAGATGACTTTTGTTTGGCCTGCGTTGCAGGATGCGTTGGATTCGCTCCACCATACCCTATAACACACAACGATCCAATCAATCCGACGATCAACAACTGCTTCATATTTTTTTATCCGATACAAAACTTTCAAAGCGCGTATAAGCCCTAAAGAAAACGAGGGGTACAACCCCAATAGGTCCATTACGCTGCTTAGCTAAAATCAAATCGCGTCTTACGACATCTGTCAACGGTTCATTTGCAGGAGGCGCAACCTCTTCCAACGCTTGCGATGGTTTTTCTGCAGTCGACGGTTCCTTATCCGCTTTGCTTAACAACAAAACCAAATCAGCATCTTGCTCAATGGAGCCTGATTCACGCAAATCCGATAAGCGTGGCTGACGGTTTTCGCGCTCCATTTCACGGTTGAGCTGACTCAACACAATCACCGGAACATTCAATTCCTTCGCCATACTTTTAACACCGCGCGAAATTTCTGCAATTTGCTGCTCTCGAGACACCTTAGCATCGGTTCCTGCCAATAACTGTAAATAGTCGATAATAATCAATCCCAATGGATGCTGTGCATGCAAACGACGCGCCTTCGAACGCAGTTCCAAAATCGTTAAGTTGCTGGATTCATCAATCCATAGGGGTACGTGTTTAAGCGCCTCACCTATCTGACCAATAGAAGCCTGACGTGATTTGCTCAAAAAACCCGTACGCAGTTTAGTCATGTCAATACGCCCACAGCTACCAATCATACGCATTGCCAACTGTTCCGCACTCATTTCAAGGCTAAAAAACAACGTTGGAACTGGATTTGCCCGCATCAAAGCAGCTTCGGCAATATTTAAAGCCAAAGCGGTTTTACCCATAGATGGACGCGCAGCAATAACTATCATTTCGGCGCCATGAAATCCGGTAGTCAATTGATCCAAATCCTTGAATCCACTGGCAACCCCATTTACTACCTCATGATCCTCCGATAATTTTTGCATGAGGTTCACAGCTTTATCCACCGAACCTTCAAAGGGCAGTACCGTTTCTTCAACACGCCCCTGATTAATCTCGAACACACGGCTTTCAACGTGCTCAATAAATTGATCCACGTCGCGTACCTGATACGCTTCTTCCAGCCCCGTTAAGAAAAAACGTACTAAATTGCGCGCAACCTCCAGATCTTTTACGCTTTGGGCATAAAACGCTAACCCCGCCGGCGATTCAATGCGGTCGCTTAATTCATTAAGATAAACCAAACCGCCGATGCGCTCCAAAGCTCCCATGCCTTTAAGTTGCTCGCCAACGGTTACTAAATTAACAGGAGATCCCGCCTTAAATAACGTAATACAGGCTTCAAAAATTTTTTGATGAGCCGGAATGTAAAAGGAATCGGCAGACAGTTTTAAATCAATGCATTTTGCAATGCTATCCTGCCCACCTTCCAGCATGCAAGCTGCCAACAAAGCCTGTTCATAAGCCATGCTATACGGAGGCTCTCGAACAGAACCAACCGACTGCTTTTTAATGCTCATGGCAAACCTAATTGCACGCTTCGAAAAAGGGAACTTAAAAAAGCCCCATTCTCACGCTTTTATAGTGGGTTTTCAGAAACCACCTCAACGCTTAAGTCGAGCACCACATCCTTATGCAAACGCACCTGAAAGGCATGCTTTCCCAACTGCTTGATAGGCTGACCCAAACGCAAACAATCTTTATCAAAAACGATTCCTTCTGCTTCGTAACGCTTCATTAAATCAGAAGCGCAAACAGAGCCAAACAACTTCCCTTGATCGCCTGTTTTTACAGCAATCGTTAGCTGGGTAGCTTGAATTTTTTCAGCCAAAGCTTTAGCCGCTTCTAACTCTTTTGCTTCACGCAATGCACGAATTCTGCAAAGTGCTTGAACTTGCTTTTCGTTTGCTCCCGAAGCCAATTTGGCAAACCCACCTGGGATTAAACGATTACGCGCAAAACCGGCTTTAACCGAAATAATACTTCCTTCATCCCCATGGTGCTTTAGGGGCTTCAACAATAAAACTTTTACCTGCGCCATAAATTTCTCTTAAAAAGGAACATCTTCATCTGCTTCAGCTTCTGGAGCTGGAGCATCTTTGCTTTTCTTAGCTTTCTTATGAGGCTCACTTGTCTCTACCTTGGGAGCAGCCTCCATGGTTGTTAACTCATCCGCTCCTTTGGCTTTATCATTAGACCCCACAAAAACAAAATTCTCTAAAACAACCAACAATTTGCTACGTTTTTCACCGTTTTGGTTCGTCCATTCGTTCAACCGTAACCGTAATTCAACAAAAATCGGACGTCCTTTGGTAAAAAATTTCGCAATGGTTTCGGCTTGTTTCCCAAACGCCTCTACATCGACAAATACGGTTTCTTCCCGCATTCCCCCTTCGGCTTTTTCCGAACGTACGCTTCTTGAAGCTGCAATAGTGATGGTTGCTACTGACAAACCACTGGTTGTGGCACGCAATTCTGGATCGCGCACCAAATTTCCCATCAACAATACTTTATTGAACGATGACATGATGTTAGTTGGTTTCCACCATCACCCGATTCACGTTAGGATTCAATCCAATACGTTCTTTCAATAACTTGTTAAAATTGGGTGCAGCAGAACAAATAATAGACACGTAAGGAGCCGCTATAAAATCTTTCCGCGGGCAACGTGCAAACTGTTTCATACCCAAAGACTTTACTTCTAGCACTTCGCCATCAATCTCAGCAATGGTTCCCTTGATTTGCTCAATCAGAGCCTCAATGGGTTCAGTCCACTTATGCGTATCTAAAATAAATGTAGCTTTATACTGCTTGCGTATAGACTTTGCCGTCTTCATAATCGTTCTATAAAATTCAGACCCTTTAAAATCCCTTTGTCAATAAAGACTTCCAAATTCTTTTCAAAAGCAGCTGCAACCTCCGGCAATTTTGCTTGTTCTTCTGGGGAAAATTTAGCAAGTACATAATCGTCCAAACGCATTTCTTGAGGTTTTCCCCCAACCCCTACGCGATAACGTGCAAACCCTGCGCCGCAGCATTCTAATATATGCTTAATGCCATTATGGCCTGCACTACCGGGTTTGATCGACACCTTAAAATTACCTAAAGGAATACTGATATCGTCGCATACCACCAAAACGTTTTGCAAATCGATGCGGTAATAATCGCACACAGCACGTACCGCCGTACCACTGTGGTTCATAAACGTCGTAGGCTTTAAACACAGCACCCTGGTAGGAGGAGTATAAATAGCTGAGAGCCATCCACTATGCTTCAGTTCCTGTGTCCAAGTACCCCCGTGATGGCTCACATAGGTATCCACCAAGTAAAAGCCAAAATTATGACGTGTACGGTCATAAGCCTTCCCTGGATTACCCAAACCAACCACCAAAAGAGATATATCCATAGTCTCTTATGCGGGGTGGTTCATAAAACGCTTAGATTAACCAATGGCCAACCCAATGCGCTCCCATTATTTCTTAGCTGCTTGATTATCAGCGGCAGGAGCAGCGGCTTCAGCCGGTGTAGCAGCAGCGGCAGCAGGAGTTGCGGCTGTAGTAGCAGCGGCATCACCAGCAGCAGCCTGTTCAGCTTCTTCTTCCTCCTCAACCGACACGCAGGCAACGACCAACTCGGTTAACGATGTTTTATAGGCAACGCCTTTGAGTTGAGGTAAATCCTTAACGTGAATGGTTTGCTCTAAATGTAAATCGTTAATGTTGACCTCGATGTATTCCGGTAAATCGTCCGGCAAACAGGTAACGTTGACGTTATGCCGTACAACATCCAAAACACCCCCTTCGTCTCTAACCCCAACTGGGTCTCCAACGAATTTTAACGGCGCTTTCGCAACCATGGGCTTTTTAGGATCAACTTCTCTAAAATCGATATGTAAATAAGCGTCCGTACGAGGATTACGCTGGGTAGCCTGTAGGAGCGATAACCGCGTTTTTGATTTCCCCTTCAGTTCAATCAATGCAGCACCTTCACCCTTCTCCAGCATCATTTTACGAAAATCAGGCTTTAACACCTGTAAAGGCTCAACCCCAGAGGGACCATAAACGACAGCAGGAATCACTTCTTCTTTGCGCAAACGACCACATGCCGTTGTTCCACAGCAATCTCGCTTTTCAACTGCTAATTGGATCTTTCTCATAATCTTTAATTGCTATAACAATTTTCTTAACGTTAAAGTAACTTTACTTAGAACAAATTTTACCAACGGATACAATTAAAAAATACGAAAAGTGAACGAAAAGCGGAAAATTTGGATAAAAACTTACGGCTGCCAAATGAATTTTAGGGATAGCGACGCCCTAAAAGCAGTGCTTGAGGCGGATGGACATACCCTCGTTGACAACGAATCCGAAGCAGATTTGGTATTGCTCAACACCTGCAGCGTACGCGATTGCGCTGAAGCCAAAGCTCTCGGCAAGGCAGGACGTTTACTCAAGAACAAACGAACCAACCCACGGTACCGCTTGGGTATTATCGGATGCATGGCTGCTCGTAGGGGACAACAACTTACCAAGCTATTGCCACAACTCGATTGGGTTCTGCCACCTCCAGCCTTAAACGACATTCCGCACCTCATTCAAGAAACATTAAGAACCAACACGCCTAAGGTTATAACCGACTTTCAACCTTACACCTTTGCTTGCTATGAACAATCCCTGCCGTTTACCCCCGTCCGATGGATTCCCATTCAACAAGGATGCGCTATGGGTTGCTCCTACTGCATTGTTCCTCAAACACGCGGTCATCAACAAAACCGCCCATTTGATTCCATCCTACGCGAAGCTCAAACAGCCGCCGCTCAGGGAACGCGCGAAATCATTTTGCTCGGGCAAATCGTTAACGCTTATCACGATAACGGGAAAACCTTTGTTGATCTCCTGTACGCTCTTCAGGCTATTGATGGCATTGAGCGGATTCGCTTCGTTTCTCCCCATCCTAATTTTTTTACCGATAGGCTGATTCAATGCTTTAAGACCTTACCCAAATGTTGCCCATCGGTACATCTACCCATCCAAAGCGCTTCCAACCGTATTTTGGAACATATGCATCGCGGGTATACGCAGGAAAAATTAACGACCCTCATTCAAGCCCTGCGGTCTATTCAACCCCAACTATCGCTATCGACCGACCTGATTGTCGGATACCCCAGTGAAACCGATGCGGATTTCGACCAAACCGTTCAGTTTTTCAAAAAAATCCAATTCGACATGGCATATATCTTCAAATACAGTCCACGTCCCAATACACCAGCAGCTGAATGGGTAGCAACCAACGGAATTTCTAAAGATGTACAGGAACAACGCAATCAGGTGTTGTTGGATTGCCTATCCCAAGCCTCGTTACGCTATAATCAGCAGTTTGTTCATACCTACCAATCCGTACTGGTCGAAGGCCATGCCCCTAAAGGCGCTCATAAGCTCTTTGGTCGTAGTTTTTTTAACAAAAAAGTGATTTTTGACGGAGATTCTAGCATCATCGGCAGCTTCCAGTCCGTTTGGATCGAACGAGCAACCACCAGCGCCTTAGAAGGATGTATTAAGCCAGTTTAGGTTGTGCCTTAGTGTGTTCAATCATCGCAATACATAAACAGGTGCCTAAAAGATAAATACTTTGCGGAACCGTTACGAAGAAAATAGCCTCTCCCACACCCCCGACAAAGAAAATTAGCTGCAAAATACCTCCAAAACTGGCGTAAAACGTACAGCGCCTTTCCTTAAAAAAGTACCACGCAAAAGTACCGAACCATATAAAAAACGCTATAAAGCCCAACATCCCCCATTGGATCATCCACAAATCCCATTCATTATGAGAATGCGCATTGCGTTCAAACCCGCTGGTTATATAATAAGCAACATAAGGCAAGCGGTGTTGAGTCAATAAGGTTCCATACGAGCCCGTTCCGGTACCTATCCATGGACTTTCTTGTATAAAAGAAAGGGCTTGCTCTAGCATATCCATTCGAGAAATCGCTGTATAGGATACCTTTGCGGTATGCATCACTTTTTCAACCACTGGTACCAATACGCGACATGCAATCACTACTGACATAAAGCGAATAATACAAACCCAGATCACGTTTTTCAGCATACGGCGTTTAACAGCTAATGCATTACGACGGTTGCGGTAGGTAATCCAAGTAGCGTTTACGCACAGCACAACCAATGAAATAATACTGGCTACGGGACCCGTTCGCTCTCGGTTCATTAGAAACAGATAAATCGTGAAAAAAATCAACTGCGTTAAATTCACGCTATTTGCATTCTTTATTAAAATATTAAGCGTAATAAAGGACATAATACAGGCGATGTATAACCCTGTATGCAAAGGACTTACCCATCCATTACTTAGCGGATCCAACAATGTATGCCCCCAAAGGCAATAAATGGCTGCAAGCCAAACAAAATACCGAAAGGCCGATGGAATACATTGGGGATGACGAATAAAAAACGGGATAAAAACCAAACCCATCGCTAACCGTACATATTTGGTAAAAATAGCCCAACGGATACTCCAAGTAGCGATGGACCAAGCCATTCCAGCACAAGCTAATCCAACCAGCACAACAATAGGTAGGACAAAGGAATGCGTGCGATGGAATTGTCGGCTTTGTTGACGAAAATCACGCTTGGCGCACAGTTCTAAAACTGCCAATGCAAAAAGGGCAAAATAGCCAGCATCGAATACTTTTTTTGAAAAAAAAGCACCGATACTCAAGGTCAACAAACACAAACGAATACAAAAATCCATTACGCTTTTCCTCATTTTAATAACCGTTGTTTTACAAAAATTTCAACGGGCTGAAAACACCATTTCCAAAGCATTTTTACAACAACAGGCCATTTGATGTCTTTATAGACTTCATCTTTCCACGGCGTACATTTGGCATAACGATAATAATGTCTAAAAGTACAAAACATAAAAAACGTACATCCACTAAACGAACGTTCTCTTAAGGTCCATGGCTTATAACAGATATAATGCCAACAAACAGGCTGTACGCGTTTGGCTAGTTGTTTGGAATAGGTACAATTAATCACAAAATTGAACTTTGGATCTAATTCCAACAATTGCTCATTATCAAAAGTCTTGTTAAATAAAAGTTCGCAAGGTACGCATACCCCTTTGTTACTAGCTTCTGAGCATACCTTAACAATTAAGTTAGACAGTTTGTCTGTAAACCCAAAGGTACGTAAAGCTTCTAGATTCATCAACATTACGCCATTATTAAAATAACGACGTTCCAATGGAATTTGGTAACGACGCTTAAACTCATCATATTCATCACAAGCGGAAAAAGTAGGATCCATGTACACAACGCCCATCAATTTGTCACCCAAATCGATATCCCACAGGTCACCTAAATCTCCAACTACCACAATGTCGCTATCCAAGTAAATCGCTTTATTAAGTTCTGGAAACAATTCGGGAATCAATAAACGATAGAAATTAGCAGGCGGAAAAAACCCTGATAATGTTGCAATGCGTTCAAACGCCTCAACCTTCCCCATCGGCATTACCTTTAGGGTGTTTTTTCCCAAATCCCATTCTGCCAGCTTTTGCTTGTTGACTTCGCTGATACCACAATCCAATAGGTAAAACTGATACCGACGCTGGGAATTCTTAACGATGGATGCTATCGTACACGCTGCGTGCCGTACGAATTTGTCATCGCAACTAAGAATGACTGGAATCACTTCTTCGTTCATCGGGTAAATAATACTTCTTCTAAACAATTAATCTTCTGCTGTAGCCATTCCCGCCCTAAATGCAATGTTTGTTTGATAAACTTATAGGGTTTTAACGCAGTACGTACTTCATTCGCCCAAGGCGTTAACTCTATATACTGGTGATAATACCGGCAACAA
>JAKSVZ010000024.1 GCA_024407725.1 Opitutales bacterium | reverse complement strand
CAATGTGCCTTGATCGATGATGCAGCGCCTAAAGGTATTCGGCGGTATCGCGTGGGCGTGGGTTGCTCCTTGCCCATGTTTTTGGAAGAAGCGGAACGGGAAGGGGTTGGTGGCTTCGAGTTTTTAGACGGAATCCCAGGTACCATCGGTGGTGCTTTAAGGATGAATGCGGGGACACAGGGTATTGGAATTTTGGATCGCGTTGAGCAAATCGATTGGGTGGATAGCAGCGGACAATTGCATACAACCCAGCATTCGGAATTAACCTATGCTTATCGTTCATGCGAAACCCTGCGCAATGGGGTGGCGGTATCGGCAATTTTAACCGGTTCTGTGGATTCAACCGACAGGATTCATCAACAACGGTTGTTGTTGCGTGAGCGCCGTTCGGAGCATCAACCAAACGGTTATACCTTGGGTTGTTTTTTTAAAAATCCAACACTTGCTCCTGCGGGTCAATTGATCGATGCCTGTGGTTTGAAAGGTTTGCAGATTGGGTCACTATACGTATCCCCGAAACATGCTAATTTTGTTGTCAATGGGGGCGAAGGGCGTTTTATGGATGTGGTACAATTAGTACGTACGGTTCGATCGCAGGTCTATAATCAAAAACAGGTGTGGTTGGAGCCAGAAGTACAGTTGTTGGGGAAAGAATGGCATGAGCTGCTTTAAAAAAATAGTAGTACTTTATGGAGGGCAGAGTGGAGAGCGAGAAGTTTCAATCCATTCGGCAGGACCGGTTATTGATGTTCTAAAACGATATTATCCTACTCAGGCTATCTGTTTGGAGGAGAATCAATTGCCCTCAGGCTTGAATCCAAGCACCGATGTAATTTTCCCTGTTATGCATGGAGATTTCGGTGAGGATGGCCAATTGCAAGCCTTGTTGGAACAGCAAGGGTTTGTTTATGTAGGTAGCGATTCGGCAGCCAGTTCACTTTGTATGCACAAGCTACAAAGTAAGCAGTTGGCGCGTCAGAAGGGGCTTCCGGTGCTATTGGGAGTGGCAGTCACTCCAGGGAAGAAATTATCGCATTCTGAGTTAGAAAAAACCTTAAACTCAACCGCATTTGTGTTAAAACCCGAAAACAAAGGAAGCAGCTTGGGGGTTCAAATTTGCCCGAATTTCGACGCATTACAAAGCGCTTGGTCATCGGTTAGACAAGGATTGTGGATGATAGAACCTTACGTTCATGGACGCGAAATAACAGTTGGAATTTTGCAAGGACAAGCGTTGGCGGTTGGTGAAATTTGCCCACAACAAGGCTTTTACGATTTTCACAATAAATATACTGCCGGTGCTTGTGTGTATCATTTTCCTGCAGATTTGAGCGATAAAGTGGCGCAGATCGTTCAAGCTATAGGCGTTGAGTTTTTTAAGGTGGCACATTGCCGAGATTTTGGCCGCGCAGATTTTGTTTTAGATGCCAATAATCAGCCTTGGTTTTTGGAAATGAATACGATTCCTGGAATGACGGACCAAAGTTTGGTTCCCAAAAGCGCAGCTGCAGTTGGGATGTCGTTTGATGCCTTGATTCAGCGCATCGTAGAGCCAGCAATTGCTCAATTGAAAGCGTAAAAACATGAATGCAGACAACGATACGACTTTTGATGGTAACCAGCGTAAGCGCATACGGCTTTATTGGGCGCTTTTAGGAATCATTGCCTGCCTTATCGGGATTATTACTTGGAGTGGACAACGAAAAGCCATTCAACCCTTTAGGCAAATAGTATACGCTACGAACGGCGTAATTAATAAGCATTGGTTTTGCACGCACGTTAAACTGCCAGTAGGCCAAAACTTGCTGTCGATTGATTTGTCGGATTTGCAACAGCAGATTTTGCAGTATTCCCAGATAGAATCAGTTACGTTGGTGCGCGAATTTCCGAATACCTTACGCGTTAGTATTAACGAACGGAAGCCCTTTGCCAGGATGGTCGTGATTCAAAAGAAAAAACGTGCTTGGGGTTGCGTTGCCGAAGATGGCTCTATTTTCTTGCCCATTCAACAAGGTCCAGAGGCCTTGAAACAATGTGTTCTGTTGGTAGATATCCCCAAAACAATCCTTAAACAGCAGCGCATCGTAGGATTTTCAGGTATTGTCCAGGTAATCCGTTGTTTGCAGCAAGCGCCCGAGCTTTTCTTATCGGTAAAATCCATTTCTTTAAAGCATTTCGATCCTTATTTGGCGCGACGATGGCAAACAATTGAGTTGCGCATGGCAGGCAATTGGATTTTGGTGTTCCCGATTGATCACCCAGAGGAAGCATTGAACAAGACTCAGATGTTGTTAAAATCGCTTTCTCCAGAGCAATGGCGTACGGTCCGCCGCGTTAATATGAGTTTGACGGCGCCAACCATTGAATTTTCATCATTCGTAAAGCCTAAGTAAGTATGAATGCGCGCCGAAACATTCTGTATTTTCTTATCTTCACGTTCCTATTTTGGACGATTGGTCCGTTGATGGTTTACATTGTTGACCCGTATCATATTTTTCACGAAACGCGGTGGAACAAGAATTTGTGGTTTGGTAGTCAACCCTTAATCAACATAGGTCAAATCGAAACCTACCTCAAAAGAAGTAATAATTACGATAGTATTCTTGTAGGTTCTTCGTATAGCATGAACTTTCAAGGTAGAGATTTAGCTAAAGCGGTTGGGGCTAAAGGCGTGCTGAAGTTGTGCAATGGGGGACAAAGTCTACAAATGAAGTTGATGTGGTTGCAAAAAAGTTTGGCAACAGGAAAAACAAAACATTGTTTTATCGAGATAGACGCACTTCGGTTTTTATATGATTCAGGTATAGACTCTTCATTAGAAGCAGCAAAGCCTTATATTAACCATCCTTACTTGTGTTTATTTAATCTAAAAACCATATGTTCGTTGGCTGCATTTTACTGCATTACTCATAGGTTCGTATCCCAACATAATAGCCATTTTTGGACATGGAATAATTTAAATGAGGTTCATAGTTGGTTTCCTTATTGCTCTCAAAGTTTTGGGTATTTTGCAAAACACTGTCAATATTTACAAAGTGTTTATAAGTTGAATACTTATTCAACGACTCAACGAGTCAACGAGTCAACGAGTCAACGAGTCAACGACACTATGTCGTGTGTCATCCGAGAAAAATCCATCTGTCAAGTTTTATATCTTATTAACGCCTAATGCATGGACGACCTATAGTAGGGTGTGCACAATGGATTGTGGAAAGGGAATATCGTTAGTTCAGTATTGTGATGACTTATTTACCTTGTGGCGTCACTTGGTAACTACTTGCGCTGATCTTCCAAATGTCAAAATCTACGGTTGGCATGACTGTGATTTTGTTAATAATTTAGCGAATTCTTGCGATGTAGACCATTATCATCCAGATATCAACCGTTATATGGTATGGTGTATTGAGCACGATAAGCATCGGTTAACCAAAGAAAATTACGATGCATACGAAGCGCGCTGTGTTGAAAACCTACGTGCGTTTAAGATCCTAGATGCGTATCCTCATCGCGATACCTTCGATGAGTTGGTTGCTGCTGAGCAATAACGTACAGCCTTGTCGCGTTAATATGAGTTTGACAGCACCTACCATTGAATTTTCATCATTCGTAAAGCCTAAGTAAGTATGAATGCGCGCCGAAACGTTTTATGGTTCTTATTGTTTGCGTTGATTTTTCCTTGGTTAGCAGAGGCACTCATAATATGGTCAATCGATCCCTACCATATCTTTCACGAAACGCGGTGGAATAAGAATTTATGGTTTGGGAGCCAAAGTCTGCTCAATTTAGGTCAAATTGAGACCTACCTTAAGTCAGGCGATTACGATAGCGTTCTATTAGGATCTTCCCATTCGATGAATTTTAAAGGTAGCGATTTAGCCAAGGCAGTAGGCGCTAAAGGAACGTTAAAATTATGTAATGCTAATCAAAGCATGGAAATGTGTCAGGAATGGTTAAATCGTAGCATCGCTAGTGGGCATCTGAAACATGCTTTTATCCTCATGGATCCTTGGTGTTGGTTATCGCTTAGTAAAAAGGATGAAGCATTGGAAGCGGTAAAACCTTATGTGGCGCATCCTTGGCTATGTTTATGGAATTTAAAGTGTCTACGTAGTTTGCCAGGATTTTATATTATTCCGAGACATTGGGAGATAACTAAAAATGAAAGATTTCATGCGTGGGATCAGGTAGATGATATCCATAATTGGTTTTCGCAGAGAGAAAAGTACTTCACTCCCTGGATTCAACCTAAAACATTAGCTGAAACCCAGAAGGCTGCACATAATTTTGAGCATTATTGTATTACAGAGTCTTCGGTGACGAGCTCACTCGTGAAGAATAGGATGGAACCTTTATTGCATATTATACGTACCTATCCTTCCGTTCAATTTCACTTAGTAATAGCGCCCAATTGTTGGACGGTATATCGGTATATATTTAAGTTGCTCCAACGCACTTTATCTCCAACGCAAATTTATGATGCGTTTTTCTTTGGGACTCGTCACTTGGTAACTACTTGCGCTGATCTTCCAAATGTCAAAATCTACGGTTGGCATGACTGTGATTTTGTTAATAATTTAGCGAATTCTTGCGATGTAGACCATTATCATCCAGATATCAACCGTTATATGGCGTGGTGCATCGAGCACGATAAGCATCGGTTAACCGTCGAAAATTACGATGCGTACGAAGCGCGCTGTGTTGAAAACCTGCGGGCATTTAAGATTCAGAATGCCTATCCACATCGCGATACGTTTGACGAATTGGTCGCGGCGGAGCAATGATGTGCGATCTGCCATGTAATATGGTTTGACAGCATCTATCATTGAAATTTCGTTATTTTTTAAGTCTAAATATGTGCTCGCGACGAAACGTCCTATGTTTCTTGCTTTTGATAGTACTTTTTGGGGGTATTAGTCCATTGGTGGTATGGATGATAGATCCTTATCATTTGTTTCACGAAACGCGGTGGAATACGAATTTGCACCCTTTTGATAATGGCAACATTTATTATATTGGCGCAGTACGTCGGAATATCGTGCAATCTAACGAACACAATGGAATAATTGTAGGTTCTTCGCATACAGCAGGCTTTGCTATTGAAGATGTGGATGTGGCTATGGGCGCTCAAGCTTCTGTGATGCTTTGTTTAGGACTTGGTCAATCGCAGCCGTTGGCGTTTTGGGCAGAGCAAGCGTTGGCGTCGGGAAAAATAAAGTACGTGTTATGGGGGATTGATGCTTTTGCTTTCTTTAAAAATCCGCCAGTATCTCCTGAAATGCGGGAGCGTTTAAAACATCCGTTGATTAGCAGCTTTGATAGCGCGGTTTGGTTGACGACTTCCCATGTTATTATGCATCGCCTAAAACTATGCACAAAAACTGCTTGCTTTTCAGATTACGATTTTACGGTAAAAACTATAGTTCCCGATAGGAGTAAGGCCTGTAAAAATTGGATAAGGAATGATAATTTATTAAAGCAGCGGCGCTTATTGCCCGATTTTTCTAAATTTTCATTGGCCAATAACCATTTGTTTTGCGATATCGATTGTTTATTGCGTTTGATTCGTCGCTATCCGAATGTTCAATTCTTTTTACCTATAACACCAGTTTCTTGGGTATGGTGCCGATTTTTTCAGGGAATTCACCATCCGTATTTTTTACAAGCCAGTTTTACCTTTTGGCGCCATTTGGTAACTACTTGCGCTGATCTTCCAAATGTAAAAATCTACGGTTGGTATGATTGCGCTTTTGTTAATAATTTAGCTAATTATTTTGACCCGGCGCACTATCATCATGATATCAACCGTTATATGGCGTGGTGTATTGAGCACGATAAGCATCGGTTGACCAAAGAAAATTATGATGCGTACGAAGCGCGTTGTGTCGAAAACCTGCGGGCATTTAAGATTCAGGATGCGTATCCTCATCGCGATACTTTTGATGAATTGGTCGCTGCTGAAGCTCAAAACTAAGCAGGTTTAGTTCCGTTTGGGATAAAATTTTTATTTTTTCAAAAAATTTTTCAAAAAACACTTGACGGTTATTTGTTTATAGGTAATTGTGAGAGTGTTCTTTGAAATTTATTTTGTGCATAGGTTCGGGAAACCGAATAAAAACTTTAACGTAGTAAAATACGATAACTTCAGCAATGAAGTAAAACATTAGTAAAAGAGCAAAAGGATATCTCTTGAGAAATTAGTTAATAATTTTGTATGGAGAGTTTGATCCTGGCTCAGAGTGAACGCTGGCGGCGTGGCTCAGACATGCAAGTCGAGCGAGAATATGCCTTCGGGTATAGGAAAGCGGCAAACGGGTGAGTAATACGTAAGTAATCTGCCTCTAAAACGGGAATAGCTTGGTGAAAACTGAGGTAATGCCCGATACCAACTTGTTTCACATGAAATAAGTTTGAAAGGTTTGTAATGACGTTTAGAGAGGAGCTTGCGGCCTATCAGCTTGTTGGCGGTGTAATAGACCACCAAGGCTAAGACGGGTAGCCGGTCTAAGAGGATGTACGGCCACATTGAAACTGAGATACGGTTCAAACATCTACGGATGGCAGCAGTTTCGAATTATTCACAATGGGCGAAAGCCTGATGGTGCGACGCCGCGTGGAGGATGAAGGTCTTCGGATTGTAAACTCCTGTCGTTGGGGAGTAAAAAGCTGGTGAAGAATCAGCCTTGAGTTAACCCAAAGAGGAAGCAGTGGCAAACTCCGTGCCAGCAGCCGCGGTAATACGGAGACTGCG
>JAKSVZ010000023.1 GCA_024407725.1 Opitutales bacterium | reverse complement strand
GTACTTCTTACATAGGTACTTCTTACATAGGTACTTCTTACATAGGTACTTCTTACATAGGTACTTCTTATATGAGAACAACTAAAAAAGTAAGCATTTTATTAGCCCTAAGCATTGCTTTAGGAATCCACACCCCCTGTTATGGTCTGTACGTCATGGTACGTAGTGGTTTTGGCGAGCTAAAGCCAGATGGTGATATCGGTAGCTTCGAAAAACAACAAGGTACGTTGCCAACGTGGGAGGCTACCGAATGGATTGATCCGCGTGCCCATCACGAAGATCCAGATACTGTGGTTTTTAGCCCATCGAATACTTTTGTACGCAATACCAATTGTAGCGCAGGACGCTTTGAGTACAAGGGTCACAAAAACCTATCGGTAGCGCTCGGTGGACGTTTTGATATCTTCGATATAGGGGCTTTAGGGATCGAAGTGGAAATCCTCGGCGGCTATGCCAATTTAGGGAGAAAACAACGCGATAGGGTTGAACCTCACTTAGCAGGGCCTCAACTCAATTATGATGATATGGATCATATCAATATAGAACGCCCAGATTTCCTTAGGGTGCAATATACGGATTGGGGAATGTTACATATGGCTCATATTGTTCCAATGTATCTAAAAAATCAACGAATTGCAGGGATACAGGCCAATTTTTATTGGGAACAGTATATTTTGGATTGGTTATCCGCAGGGATCGGCGGAGGACTTGGCGGCGCTTATGTTTGCACCAAATTTACTACCTTTGAAAGATGGCGTGTATTGGATATAGGCGTTGATCCTACCGGCCATCGGCACTTTATGTGGTATGGTTATGGTAATAATCCGATAAGAAGGAGTAAGTACGTCCATTCCGGCTCATTGTTGTATAACTTCACCCTGTTTGTACGCGCAGAAAAGTTTGAGACGCTATTCGAAGTCGGCTATCGCCATATCGGCTTGCATCAGATGTTTGGTGCAAAATGCTACGGGTACGAAATCCCGAAGTTGGCCAGTATGCATTCCGACCAAATCTATTTGGGCGTAGGTCGGACGTTCTAAGCACTATTGAAGGGGTATGTCCCCTTGCCTTTCAAGTCGGACACAGGTTTGTCGGATTTTTTATTTTTGTCCCGTTACAGGACATAAGGAAATTCGCGCCATTGTTGCCCCTGTAGGGTACAGCCATTAGCTTTACGGTTAGTGCCGCCCCATTGTTTAAAATAAAAAGGTACGTTGTTGGCCACGCATTGGTCGCGTACACCGACAACCCAATCTTCTGGAAGTGGGCGCGCAAAGGGACCACTTTCGCCTCCCAAAATTACCCAGTGAATAGCGCGCAAATCTAGGGATGGGATAGCACTTACCATCGGTTCAATACACAACCAACGAACAGCGGCATTGACCGATGCCAAATAAGGGATACGCTTGGTTTGCGCTTGAGATTCTACTGTTACGCCCATCCAGATATTGCGAGTCCAAGTTATCTTAGGAGCTACTTGCGCCAAGCGTTCTGCTCGCTTCGTTAATACCTGAAATGTATGCCAATGGGCTTGGTTCATCACGCGGAATACCTGCAAGATAAAAGCTTCGGGCACCTGTTCATGGAACAAATCGCTCATGGAGCAGGTAAAGATCGACAGAGAGCGTTTCCATTGCAAAGGTTCGTTTAAGCTCTCGGGGTGTACGGTAACTGCAAATCCATGGCTGTACTTCTTTTGCCCCATTAAACAAAGGCGTTTTGCCATCCGTTCGGCGTAGCAATGCATACAGCCTTCGCTTATTTTCGTGCAGCCGGTAACGGGATTCCACGTCTTCCCTTTCCAACCGATCAGTTCTGTATTCACGGGATTAAAAGCCGATTAAGGTAATGTGTTGGCGATCCGCTGCTTCCAAAACTGCCGGCTTATCTAAAATCAACGTTCGTTCGGCTTCCAACGCAGCCCATTGTATACCAGCCGCCTGCATGGCTTGTAGGGTATGCAGGCCAAAAATCGGTACATCGTAGCGAAAATCTTGCGTCGGTTTCGCCAGTTTAACGAGCCCCATGTCGTGGTCGCAAATAGCCCCTGCTCGTTCAATGAGTGCATCGGTCCCATCGAATCCTTCAACCAGAACCGTTGTGCCTTTATGAACCACCACGCTTTGCCCAATATCCAGCTCGGCAATCCCCCGACACACCCGAATTCCATGCTGTAGGGTGGCATCATCAATATCAGTATACGCTTTGCGGGTTAACAGGCCTTTAGCGGTAAGCTGCGATTCCATAAAACAGCGCGCATCCAAAACCGTAATCCCCAACGCTTCCATTTCGCGAATCAAAGTACCAAAAATTGTTGTCGCATTCTTTTCTTTTAATTTCGATAGCAACCAAATGGCTTTTAGGTCGGGCTTTAATCCATGAAACAACTTTTTGGGTTGAATTTGCCCTGCAAGCCAAACATAACGAGCTCCAACCTTTTTGAGCGCTTGCAACCAATGCCCCACCTGACCTACTTCAAACGTAAACCGTTGGTTGTCCGGAATCGCTTGCATCCATGCAGCTGCTTCTGCTTCAAATCCAAATACAACAGCTCGCGGACATAGCTCTTTTAAGGTGCCCCATAACAACCGCGGATAATCCCCACGCCCAGCTAACAAAACGCAAGGCGCTGAATAATCAAAATCTTTAGGCAAAAAAGATTCCATGGCTCGCCCCTCGCTAAGTAGTATTATCCTTGCATCCTATCGGATACCTAGCAAGTAAAAATGAAAGAAGCTTTATCGATCGAACGTATTGCCTTAATGGAACCTTGCTAACCCATCCGTTAGCCATAGAAGCGGCGTAGCTTCTACCCCACCCCCAAAAAAAAAGCTTGATTTTCCACAAAAATGCCCAAAATCTTATAAGGAAACGCCTTATAAGGAAACGCCTTATAAGGAAACGCCTTATAAGGAAATGACTAAAAGAATAAGTTTATTATTAGCCCTAGCATTAACGCTAGGTATACATACCCCCTGTTATGGTTTGTACGTCATGGTACGGTCGGGGTTTGGTGAGCTGAAGGGGGATGATTGGGGAACGTTTAGTAAAGGGGACAGTAACTACCCGAATACCGTTGGCTTAGTAAATCCCTGCATAGTACGAAACAATGAGTGTACATCAGGTAAAATTCCATATAGCAATCACCGTAATTTATCGGTTGCTTTAGGCGGACGGTTTGATGTGTTCGATACAGGAGCTTTAGGATTAGAAATAGAAATATTAGGCGCTTATGTCAGTGTAAAGAACCGCAAACGTGAGGATTCAAATTGGAATAATGTTATGATGCCTTATCGCCCCGATTTTGCTTTTCAAAAACGTCGTCTTATACGAGATCAAGCTGGGCATCAGATACGAAGCATTAATATTGGAGCATGTTTTCTTAAAAATCAACGCATTGCGGGAGCACAGGCTAATATCTATTGGGAACAGTATATATTAGATTGGTTATCAGTCGGTATCGGCGGTGGTATCGGTGGCGCTTATGTCTGTACCAAGTTTACTACTTTGGAATATTGGCGATTAAATGGCGTTACGGTTACCGACCTTATCAGCGGCAACCGTAAGTACGTCCATTCCGGCTCGTTGCTGTACAATTTTAGTCTGTTTGTACGCGCTGAAAAATTTGAAACCTTGTTTGAGGTTGGTTATCGCCATATCGGATTACACCAGATGTTTGGTGCTAAATGTTATGGGTATGAAATTCCGAAGTTGGCGAATTTCCATTCCGACCAAATCTATTTGGGCGTAGGACGGACGTTCTAAAGCTCAAAGCGTTGTGTTGCTTAATAATGGATACTGCCGGCGTCGATAACCGGATTGCAGTAAGCAAAAGTCAATACCTTACCTTCGTGGACGGTTATACGAACGGTTGATGTTTGTACGCGGTTGGAGGAAGAGCAAAATGAGCCAAAAACCAAACGAGACTGCTTCAATTCCCACCGAAGGCCTTCGCTGGTAATGAGGGCTTGTGGGCATCCAAAAAGAGAAATTTTGGTATCTTTTGGGAAGGTAAAGCTATGACTTCCTTCATTCATGACCCATCCCAACAAGGTATCGGAATAATACAACGCATCCGTGCGAGAAAAAATACCGATATTTGCGATGATTTGGTCTAAAAACCCACCATTGATTCCCGTAACAATCGTTGGCAGTTGGTGATTGTCGGCTAAATACTGAAGGGCTTTCTCAAAATCGGTTGAGTTTTGCTCCTGAAGCCGCCGATAAGGATAGGTTTTGAGCAAATCAGGATGGATGCTGTCACAATCCCCAATAATCATTGTGGGACGAATACCGGCAGCAATTAAGTCATTAGCAGCCCCATCGGTTGCAATAATGGGCAGCGTACTGTTTTTCAGCCACGCCAAGGGCAAATCGCCATGTAGGCACAAAATGCTTTTATAGCGCTCTAAATCAATGAGCATATTGATGCTTTTGAATGAGCACGATAATCGTGGTGATGGTACAAAACACTTCGCTCCACACGAGGGTATAATCTGCAACGCATAGTCCATGGACAAGCCACGCAATACAACAAAGCAAACAATTCAAGAGCATCACTAAGGATACATCTTTCATGGATTTCGTACGGTACCCTTTAATCATTTGAGGCACCACCCCAATCATGGTTGTAACAAATGCAACAATTCCTGCAATCGTATCTATCATAAGGGAAAATTATTAACGTATTCTATAAGCTACTTGCTTGTTAGTTTCTAACTAACATCACTTCGCCCCCTCTGTGCAATACAAATTTACTTGACGGAACAAGGGAGAAAAAACATCTTAATGAGTAAGGTTCTAATGCCCAGTGGTGTAATGGTAGCACAAGTGATTTTGGTTCATTTAGTCAAGGTTCGAATCCTTGCAGGGCAGCCAAACCGAATGGGTTTTGATTTTATTTAATCATGCAGCCTTTGGATATCCATAAAATCCGCAAGGATTTTCCTGCGCTAGCGTATTGCAATTCGAAAAACCAACCGATTGCTTATCTAGATAATTCGGCAACAACCCAAAAGCCCCAGTCGGTTATTGATGCCATTACTGATTTTTACCTTCATTATAACGCCAACGTACATCGCAGCTTCTATACATGGGGCGAACGTTCAACCGAAGCTTATGAGGGGGTAAGAACACGCGTAGCTCGTTTTATCGACGCCGCTTCGCCAAACGAAATTGTATTTACCCGCGGCGCTACCGAAGCACTCAATTGCCTCGCAGAAATTATCGGCCAACGCTATTTTAAGCCGGACGATGAAGTGATTGTATCCGAGCTGGAGCATCATTCCAACTTAATTCCTTGGCAGATACAGCAATATAAGCGGGGAATTAAGGTAAAACTGTTCCCTATCAATGCAGAAGGTGAGTTGGAACTCGCAACGCTCGATCGGCTGTTAACGCCAAAAACCAAGCTGTTAACCCTAACGCATGTATCCAATGTCTTAGGAACCACGCCGGATATGAAGGCCATCATTGCACGCGCCCATGCTAACGGAACGCTGGTGGTTGTCGATGCAGCTCAAACCATCGCGCACCTACCGATTTCAGTTCGCAACTTGGATTGCGATTTCTTGGTCGCATCGGGGCACAAAATGTATGGGCCGACCGGTTCTGGATTTTTTTACGGAAAGCAAGCCTTGCTTGAAACCCTACCCCCCTATCACGGCGGAGGAACCATGATGCAACAGGTAACAGCAGAAGGATTTACCCCAGCCGATGTTCCGTTCCGCTTCGAAGCAGGTACACCGCCCATTGCCGATATCATCGGGATGGGATCCGCAATCGATTACCTACAACAGTTTTCATGGGACGCCATCACAGCTTACGAAGATTCCGTCATTCGCTATACCGAAAAAACCCTCAAATCCATCCCGCAAGTGCAGGTTTTAGGTAACCCTAAACACCGAACAGCGGTCGTACCCTTTATTTTGAATGGTGTACATCCGCACGACGCAGCGCAATTGATGAGCGACGATAATGTTGCGATACGCGGCGGTTACCATTGCAGTCAACCCTTGATTCGCCGCCTACAATGCTTAAACGGAGGGGTTTTGCGGGCTTCCTTTGGGATTTATAATACCTGCGAAGATGTAGACCGTTTGGCACAATCCATTGAACGAACCTTAAAGTTTTTTAGGAAATGAACACGCTTGAAATCTACCAAGAGGTACTGTTGGCTCACAACGAGAATCCGAACAACTTTTATGCGATCGAACATCCCACCAACAAAGCGTATGGGGTTAATCCTACCTGCGGCGACGAAATTTCCGTCTATTTATTGCTTAACAAAGAAGGAACGTTAGAAACAGTCAGTTTTACCGGCCAAGGATGCGCTATTTGCAAAGCATCAGCGTCGATCATGACCTTGCGCTTGCAGGGAAAATCAACCGCTCAAGCTGAAGCAGATGCTAATCAAGTGCTACAGGCATTAAACGACCCAAATGCAGCACTTCCCGACCATTTGGATGAATTAGAAGCGTTAATGGGGGTTCGCAAATTCCCCATGCGCGTCAAATGCGCTACCTTAGCGTGGCATACCTTTTTAAAAGCTTTGCGCAATGAGCCAACGGAAGCTCCTAAGTGTTGCTGTTGCTCAAATCCCAACGCCTAAGCTTGGCGGGGCTATACATAAGCGGCAACTCATCCAATTGCCTTTCAGCAAGCTCGGGCAAGTCCTCATACCAACCGGTTTTCTTAAACTCATCAATCCATTGCTCGACTTGATCGCTAGCATCCAATGGAATTTCCTGCTTTTCGCCCGTAGGCTTAACCATCCACACGTACACCTTATACTTCGGATATTCCTTTTGCAGCGCTTTCCCATACAGAATCAATTGCCAACAGGAACCGTCCTTTTTAGGCTCAAATTTGGCCTGATTGCTGGTTTTGTAATCCACAATCACAATACGCTGCTCCTTTGCATTAATGGCCAATAGGTCAATACGACCGCGATAAGGGCTCGAATCCGGCAGTGTCCATTCGCATTTCAACTCCCAATGTTTACCCAACAGCTCCTCACACGCTGCAGCCATTAAGTTGCTGATATACAACGCACGTTGGCCTAAATGCTGAAAAACCAAGCTATTGCCCGAATCCTGTAGCAATTGATTCATGCGCTCCTCCCGATGCGCTTTCCATTCCTCCAAATTTTGAATCCGCTGTTCAAAGCGCAGAATCGCATGCGTCCATTCCCCCAATAATTTTTCTCCTAAAAACCGTTCAGATAAGGGAACGGCATGCGTCTTCAAAATTGCAGAAAACCAAGTATTTATGGGGCGTTTTCGCAAGTTTTCCCACTCGGTACACGAACAATGGATCAAGGAGGTAGGCACGAGCAAATTCTGCGGGTTATAAAGCGGTTCGCCTGTGCATATCACCTGAAACTCATCACGCCAATCCAACTCATTGGAACATGGGCTGTTCGTATCCCCGTTTGCATCCTTAATGACCCCTAGCTGCACCAGACAGCCATCCGATTGCAACGCGTGTAATGCCCGTAAGGTCGTAGGACTCAGAGCAGTGTTTTCACTTACCTTCAACAACACTTTGCAGGCGCTCATCGGTAGATACAAAGCGTTTTCAAGCGTTATCCCTTTGCCGCCCATTTTCAATTGCATACGTCGGCGTACATACGCAAAAAATTGCTGCCGGTTGATGGTTAAAGCACAGGTATCCAAAAAAGGCTCAAGCGCTAACGACAAATGTTCGCACAAAGCTGTTCGGTACTGAGCGACAAACGTTCCTACTGATCCATCAAGCGGACTTTCAATCCATTCAAACTGCTTAATCCAATCTGTGGCGTTTCTTCAAAGCCACGGTTTTGCATGTGCAATCTGATGATATAAGCCCGATGCTTGCTCTAAATCCTTCTGCCATTGATTG
>JAKSVZ010000022.1 GCA_024407725.1 Opitutales bacterium | reverse complement strand
TGCATAGCTAATCCTCCCGGAACTGCCTGACCTTCGCATAAATTGCTTGCTTGCGAATCAGCACGTACAATGCCCCCCAACAAAAGCGGTTTTGGCGAACTTACATCGTGTCGGTTGCGCAAAAGAATTGCAACTGCTCCCGAACCAATGGTGAAGTTTGCAAAATACGGTTTGATGGACGAACGGCTCAAATTCGGATCATTAAGCAAGGTTTTTAGGGTGTTGTCCAACAAAGGCCGACCGTTTTCACCGGATACAATGAGCACCGATCGCACGGTATTGGTTTCAATCATCGACGCCCCAACCACACAAGCGTTTAATACCCCCAAGCACGCATTCGACAGATCAAAGCAATGAGTATGCGGCGATAAACCTAAATTTTTATGGACATAAGATGCAGTTGCAGGCTCCAAACGGTCACGGCAGACAGATGCATAAATTAACACATCAATTTGGTCACGCGAACAATCGGTTTTTTTAAATAGCGCTTCACCCGCTTTTGTGGCTGCTTCCGACGGTAAAAGTTCAGGGGACCAATGGCGCCGTTCGCTAATTCCCGTCATCAGCTCTAAGCGTCCTGTTTGTAAATGTAGCCGTTGGTATACTGGGGCTAATGCTTGTTCGATGCGTTCCGATGTCCACCGTTCATCCGGTAGTGCATAGGCGATAGAGTCAATAACTACTTGATTGAAATGCATGAACTCAATTCTGGTCGGGATGGCGAGACTCGAACTCGCGACATCATGCTCCCAAAGCATGCGCTCTACCAGGCTGAGCTACATCCCGAAATATTTTTAAGTACTATAAGCAATTGTGCCTTAAGTCAATTTGTTAATCGCAGTTATCAACAAAATACTTAGCTATTGGCTTCAATCATTTGTTTAACCGCATCTAGATTTTTTCGGCTACCAACCAAAAACACGCTATCTCCCGCTTTAAACATATCGTTTAAGTGCAATTCTTGAATGCGTTCTTTTTTGCGCTGAATCCCTACCACATTAACCGAAAACTTTTTGCGTAAATCTAGAGAGGCTAAGGTCGCCTGATTAAAGGGATGGTTGTCGGTTACCATGATTTGATCCAAATCGAACTCTACGTCATTGCTCTCAGGTACTATTTTTGGCAGATTAATCCACTTGTGTGCGAGGTTCAATTGTTCTTCTGTCCCCAAAAGCACCAAAATATCCCCAGGGTAAAAAACATGATCGGGAGCTACGTAATTCGAACAAAAACTGTTGCGAATAATCCCCAATAGCAAGGTATGCGTTTGTTCGCGCAATTGACTATTGGCTAAGGTTAATCCCACTAATTGCGAAGAGGGCTTAATACTAACACGTCGCACTTTGACCGGCCATGGATGTTTGGACTCCACTAACTTTATCGCCGCTGCATGCCGCCGTTCGTTCCGTTCTTCGAGGGCTTCAGAAAAACTATTTAAAAAGCTCAGTTCAAATTTTGAGTTAAGTTTTCGCAGATTCGTGCAAAACAGCACCCCGACGATAATACCAATGCTCACCAAAGCTACAATTGGAATGTAATGCGGCAAATACTGAGCGGAAACCATTAAAAACGCCCAAATAAAGGTAATGGTTGCGATTGATAACAGGATGATTTTTGTGATGCGATATACAATGGAATTCGGATCAATGGCGCGCTTAAAGGCTCTTTTTAAAGCACTTTGGCAGATTTCCGTAAGGATATTATTGAGGTTCCCAACAATGCAATTGATAAACGGGAGCGACAGGAATAGGGTTAGCAGTAGGGTTCCGCGCTGCAGCCACACGACATGGTTTAGGGACGTATGATCTAACATACCACAGGCTTTATATCCACAGAACACAATGGCGTTGATAATCAAGAAATGCAGTACGATTTTGAATAACGGAACTCGTACAATACCGATCACTCGACTGGCCGACAACGTGTTTTGCAGCGTGCGTAAAAATACTTGATACGTATGCCCCAAGGTTTTCAGCCCTTTGGGAACCATCTTCTCGAATTTTTTTAATACTGCATCTTCGTAAATACAAAGGATATTGACGGCAATAATGCTAAATACTGCTACCCCAATAGTGAGGGTCATTAGGTGACCGTCATCCAATCCAAGGGAGGTAGCAAGGGCTGCGATTACAAAACTGAATTCCCCAATCTGCGCTTTGGGTAAGGATGCACGGAAGGATAACTCTCCCTTTTGCCCACCCAAGAAAAACCCTAACCAAGCGCTCATTAATTGTCCTACAACCACAAGGACGGTTAATATTAAAATAACCCATTTGTACTCCCAAAGCAGCCTACAATCAATAAGCATGCCGATGGATACAAAGAATATGGATGAAAAAATATCGCGGATAGGCGCAATACTTTCGCCCAAGTGATGGATGATTTGTGTATTGGAAAAAATAACGCCCGCCAAAAACGCACCTAAGGCGTTAGAATAGCCATTTGCAATGTAACTCAGCAATAATACAATGCCGATGGTACATACGTTCATCACTTCTTGATTGGAAATTTTTTTGAAGATAGCAATGATACGGTTGGCAATTAACCGACCAAAAACGGTTATGGAAACCATAAAAATGGTAATCCAAAATACCAAATTCAAACATTTACCGAACCCAAAATTTCCATTTTGGATACTCGAAAGGACGCTCAATAAAACAATCGCAAATATATCCTCTAAAATGGCTATACCCATGGTAAATTGCGCAAACGGCTGCTGTAACGCATGTTGTTGTTTGATGATGGGAATGGCCACCATGGTGGAGCTAACCGAAAAAATTGCGCCTAAAAACAGCCCTAAAGCCGCCGATAATCCTATGATTCGTGCTACGGTGATTCCCAAAAAGAATCCCATGCATGCTTGAAGGAACATGGCCAGCAAGCAAGGAAGTAGCGTTTGTTTTAGCTTTTTTAAGTCAAATTCCAACCCAACGCAAAACATGAGGAAGATAACCCCCAATTCGCTAATGCTTTGAATAAATACATGATTTTCATTGCAATGCGTTGGAAAATAAGAATGAACCAATACCCCTGATAGCAAATACCCTAGAATGGTTGGCCAATGGAGCATTGAAAAGATAATTGACACTAAACTAGCGGTAACTAGAATAAGCGTTAAATTTTGTATTAAGCTGCTCTCATCCATCTTGTGATTCTTTGACTTGACGAATCTTAATCGGTTTGTTGCACTATTATTAAAATCAGTATTTACCATATGTTAAACTTAACACCTCTGATTGGCAAGCTGTTTTCATGGGGATCTCATGATATTGGAATTGACTTGGGAACAGCAAATACGTTGGTGTTTGTACGCGACAAAGGAATCGTATTAAATGAGCCGAGCGTAGTCGCGATTTACAGAAAAAGCCGTAAAGTACGTGCGGTTGGTTTGGAAGCAAAAAAGATGTTAGGCCGTACTCCGGACAACATTGCTGCTTTGCGTCCTATGAAGGATGGGGTTATTGCTGATTTTGAAGTGACCGAAGCAATGTTGCGGTATTTTATTCGCAAGGTATGTGGTCATCAACGCTTTGTTCCCCCACGCGTGGTTATTGCAGTTCCTTCAGGAATTACGGAAGTAGAGCGTCGGGCAGTTAAAGAGTCGGCTATTCGTGCAGGCGCGCGTGAAGTTTTATTGTTACAAGAGCCAATGGCAGCTGCCATTGGGGTTGGTTTGCCCATTGATGAACCTGCTGCAAGTATGATTGTCGATATCGGTGGAGGAACTACGGAAGTAGCGATTATTTCCTTATCCGGTATGGTATTTACCAAGAGTTTGCGGGTTGGTGGCGACCAAATGGATTTAGCAATCATCAATCACTTAAAGAAGAAATATAATCTCTTGATTGGTGAGCGTATGGCAGAAAACATTAAAATTGCTATTGGTTCTGCTATGCCGCTGGAAGAAGAAGTCGAATTAGAGGTAAAAGGCCGGGGTACAATCACAGGTTTACCCCAAACAGTTACGATTTCCTCAATAGAAGTCCGTGAAGCTTTATTGGATGCATTGAATGAAATTGTAGAAGTGATTCATCAGGCATTGGATAAATGTCCGCCGGAATTAGCAGCTGATTTGGTAGACCGCGGTATTGTATTAGCGGGTGGAGGTTCATTGATTCGTAATTTAGATCGTAAAATCAGTGAAGATTCACGTTTGCCCGTGATTATTGCTGAAAATCCCCTAAAAGCGGTTGCAAACGGAACTGGTGCTGTACTACAAAATTTATCCTTTTGGTTAAAGGAAGAATATTAACATTGTGTTTAAACCGCGGCTTAAGTGGCTATTAGGTCCCTTGGTAATTCTATTTATTATCTGGCATGCGGTATTGCCTTCCCGTACGCGCGTACGGTTGCAGCAAGTGGTTTTTGCAACTCAAGCTCCTCTGTGGGCTATTGCTCCAAATGTTGAAAAAATCCGTGAATTTGGGGTTGCTGAAAGCAAGCGCAAAAGTTGGTGGGTTCACAAAGTTAAGGAGTTGATGCGGGAAAATGTGCACCTAAAGCTTCAATTAGCCAATGCCGAACAGAAGTACGAAACCGCCAAACAAATTTTAGGTATTAACGGCTTACCGATCGGAGAATCCTTTAAATGTGTAACCGCGCGCGTTATCTATCGCATGCAAGACACTTGGTCGCAATTCATTGTGATCAACCGCGGCGCTAAGGATGGCATTGCGATAGGGCAGGGGGTTTTATGTACCGAAGGAATTGTGGGGCGCATCACAAACGTATCGCAAAAAACAGCCACGGTTATGTTGGTTACCCATCCAGATTTTCGTTTGCTGGTACGGTGTAATGCACAAAAAGAACCGTATGTACTGTGTGGAGTGCTGAACAAAAAGGGATGGCAATCAACGTGGTATGCGCAACTTGAAAACGGCATTCATTATTATTTGCAGCAATCGGAGGTAAAAACCGTATCGGTCGGCAATGTGTTTCCGGACAATATCCATGTCGGCAATTGTGTTCAAGTTAAAGAGGAACATGGGCAACTGGTAGGAGTGGTTCAAATCGGCGAATATTTAAAGTGGCTTGATGAAGTTGGAGTGCTGATCCCTGTTGATTCTCTATGATTTACCGTATCATTCCATTTACATTCCTTTATTTTTGGATGGTTTTTGGGGTCTACTTATGTGGAGATTTGTTGGGCATCCATACGTACGCTGACGGTTTAATCATCGGCGGAGCACTGTATGCATTAAGCCGCTGGGAAGCATCCTGTTGCGCGCTCGTGTTGGGAATTTGGTTAGATAGTTTGCAGGCAACCCCTTGGTACCTTCATACCTTTTTACTCATTGCCGGAGTTTTCATCCTTCACGGCGGGTATTATCGAGCGCTATTCGCTTTCCAAACACGATTAAAAGTGTTCTTGCTGAATGTCATTGGGCATAGCTGCTACCTAGCATTCATGTTTATCATTCATCGCGTTCCCGTGTATTATGGCTTTTATTACCTAAGTTCTATTGGGTTGTCTGCGTTAATGGTTGCTTGGGTTATGCCTTATTGCTTAACGCTCCAAACGCGGTTTATATGGATTCAAAGGTACACGCTTGAAAAATAGAATCGTTTTTGTTGGTTTTTAGAGACAAACTTAGCATATGAATAAGAACGCAATCCAAGCAAAAGCTTATCGACTCTTAGGGGGCTTTTTGTGCATTTTGTTGGGATTATTCATAATGCTGGCTTTGGCAACCTATCATCCTGAAGGATCGCGGTTTTATAGCCTTGGTTCCATCAGCGGAAATTCCAAAAATTACTTTGGTAGTTTGGGGGTAGGGTTTTGCTTCTATGCCTGTCGCTATTTAGGAACAATGGCTTGGATGCTGCCTCTATTTATCTTGTGGATTGGGGTCAGCCTCTTTAAAGCTAAACCTTACTATGTGTGTATTGGCCATACAATTGCATTTTTATTGCTGCTTTTGTTCGGTTCCAGCTTGCTGAATTTGTTGCAGGTGATGGGTTGGATGCGGCCAAATTACGCCTTTTATTCATTCGGACGCGGAGGAATTTTAGGGGCGAGCTTCCTACAGGGATTTTTAAAGGATTACTTGGGAACAGTAGGCTGCATGCTGATTTTGCTGCCCACTACCTTTCTATGTTTGTTCTTAACCTTTTCTCACATAGAGCAAATGGAAAGAGTAGTGATTGCTTGCTACAAATGGCTATTGGGAATAATCGTCCATTTGGGTAACAAAAAACGCAATTTGGGGGCATTTTCTAAGGTTTTCGGCGGCTGCAAATCAATAGGATTGAAGCTTAACGCAGGTTTTCAGCGAATCATTGCGATGGTTCGGAAAACCAAACCTGTACCCACGCGCCAAGGTTCCGAGCTATTTCCCTATAAAGAATCTGCTGAACCTTTTGTACAATCGCGCGAAAGCATCTTTTTATCCACGGGTTCCGATGAAGAGCCTTTGGAAGTAAAATCGGCAGTAAAAGATACAGTTGTACCGGAACCCGTAACTGAAAAGCCTGCAGAAAACGTTGCGGTTCAAACTCCTCCCGTAGTAGAAGAAAAAGCACCTGTAAAAACGACACAAATGGAAATGAACATGGACGGTATTTCCATTCTTCCGAGTGAATCCGTGGAGCTAGCGAGCAATGAGCTTCCTTCCAAGGCGGGAGATTATAAATTGCCGAGTTTGGATTTACTAAAAGACCCACCGCCGGTATTGCAAGATGGAAACGTAGAAGATTACTACGAAACCGCCAACAATTTGGTTCAAAAACTGGCTGAATTTGGCGTATCGGTTAAAGTAGAAAATATCCAAGCAGGTCCGGTGATTACGCGGTATGAGGTCACACCGGCGCGCGGGGTACGCGTTGAAAAGATTGCAACCCTAGACAAAAACATCGCCCTGGCTCTAAAAGCATTATCGGTGCGTATTCAAGCTCCTGTACCGGGGAAGGGATGCGTAGGTATTGAAGTTCCGAACCGTAAACCCTTGCCTGTGTGTTTACGCGAAATTTTAGCATCGCGTGCATGGGAGCAATCAGACGCGGAAATTCCGATTGTGTTAGGAAAGGAAGTAACCGGAAAGCCTATTGTAGCTGATTTGACCAAAATGCCGCACTTGCTGATTGCAGGCGCAACGGGTTCCGGAAAAACCGTATGTATCAATGCCATTATTGCGTCATTATTGTTCCGAGAAACGCCTAAAAACCTACGGTTTATTATGGTCGACCCGAAAATTGTTGAGATGAAAATTTACAACGATTTGCCGCATATGCTCATTCCGGTTGTTACCGAACCTAAACGGGTACCGGGCGCCTTAAAATGGTTGATTTCCGAGATGGAACGCCGCTATAAGCTGTTTGCAAATTACGGCGCGCGCAACATCACAACTTTCAATGAAAAATTGCGTGCTTTATCCGAAAATGAATTGGCGGAAAAGAACTTAGAGCATTTGCCCTATATTGTGTGCATTATCGATGAATTGGCTGATTTAATGATGGTTGCACCCAGTGATATTGAAACCTGCATCGCTCGTTTGGCTCAATTAGCACGTGCTGCCGGTATTCACTTGGTCATCGCAACCCAGCGTCCTTCTGTTAACGTCATTACCGGTATTATTAAAGCAAATCTTCCAAGCCGTATTGCGTTTAAGGTGGCTTCTAAGGTGGATAGTCGAACCATTTTGGATCTAGGAGGCGCAGATAATTTAATCGGAAGAGGGGATATGCTTTTTGTTCCCCCAGGAGCTTCTCAGCTGATTAGAGCTCAAGGCGCGTGGGTATCGGATGATGAAATTAACAACCTAGTCGAATTTTTGAGCTGCAATGGAAAACCGAACTTCTCCGAGGATATTCAGCAGATTATGGAGGAGGAATCCAATGAGGAAGGCTCTGAGGATATTGCAGGGGATGATGATAGTTTGTTACCGCAGGCTTTGGAAATTTTAAAGTCTTCCGATCGCGTTTCAACCTCTCTGTTACAACGACGCTTGAAAATTGGTTATAATCGCGCCGCCCGTATTATGGATGTTTTAACCGAACGCGGATTGGTTCCTCGGAATCTTGAATAGAATTTGAAACGCCCTACGATTGCTTCGTAAATACGCTACGTTCGCAGGGAATCGGGTGCTTTTTTAATCGATACGCAGCAACCAGCCCAATCAACAGGCATACGATGGAATACATTTGTCCACGCGTAAAGCAACCGATTAAGGGTGCATCAGGTTCGCGGAAGTATTCCAGTGTAAAACGTATCAGGCTGTAACCAATGACAAAATGGCTGGCAAGTAGCCCAGAATACCGATACATACGCTCATCCTGCGTTCTTTTTAGACTCAAAATAAACAGAATAAGTCCTTCTCCCAAGGCTTCATAAAGCTGAGATGGGTGGCGCGCGAAACAATCCACAGGAAAGATTACCCCCCAAGGCATTTGAGTAATTCTGCCATAAACCTCGCCATTGATAAAATTAGCGCAACGACCAAAGAAAATTCCAAGGGTTCCGGGGACAATGCATAAATCCGAAAGGGAAAGTACAGAAAGCTTTTGTTGTGCTCCCAAAATGCACCAGCTGATAAACAACCCTAAACATGCGCCATGGAAGGCCATTCCGCCATCCCAAATGCGTACGATAGCTAACGGATTATGGATGTAATAATCCAAGTGATAAAGGCATACGTAACCCAAACGTCCACCGATTAAAATTCCGCAAAAACTAGCAAATAAGTAGTTTTGTATTTGTTCGCGCGTTAAACGAATTTTTCCGCTATGAGCCCATCGGCAAAAAATCCAATAGCCTATCAAAAACCCAAGCAGGTAGGCACACCCATACCACTTAATGCCTTGAATACCCCAATGACTTGGAAATTTGATGATGAATGGATCCAGCGAATGTATCCAATAGCTAAGCATAAACGTTAATCGTTAAGCTGGGGTTCTTTTGCTTTTTCTAGATACCCATCATCCTGACGCTTAAAATTAACCGCATTTTTTTGCATGTATGTATTGAAAATATCTTCAGGAGACATGCCTAAAACTTGTGCAATGCTAAGAACAAAATGCAAAATATCGATAAGCTCTACTTTTGCGTGCTCTAAATCCAGCTTTTGATAATGCGCCCACCATTTCCATGGAACACAATCTATCAACTCGCTTACTTCTTGATTTAAAGCCGTTGCGTACTTTAACAGCCATTCTCCTGCATGTTCGTGCAGAATCTTCTCAAATTCAGGCCCAAATATACGGGCATTGAATTGATGCTGCTTATTCCACATCTCATCAAGTTTATCCATCGTATTTACGATTTGGTACCCCGTGAGGGGATCGAACCCACGACCCATTGCTTAAAAGGCAAGTGCTCTACCGCTGAGCTAACGAGGCAAATTTGTTTTATAAATTAATCATCGAATGCGCTTTGTCAACGTTTGTTTTGAATAAATAAAGAAGTTTTTGAGCTCTATTTCCCCTATGCCCGTTCGTTGACAACACACAGGGATTTGGTTGAACTCTTTGTATGCGTTGGAAATGTACATGCGCTTACGATGGAACGGATTATTGTGGGTGGCAAAGTCAACCCAATCGCAATACCATTCAAGACGCTATAGAAGCGCAATTACTCAGGGTTTTTAAACATCCTGTCCGTATTCATGGCGGGGGTCGAACGGACGCTGGCGTTCATGCACACGGTCAGGTTTTCCATTTCGCTGCAGATTGGAATTATGGAGCCGATAAATTAAGACTGGCCATCAATGTATGCTTAGCGCCCACAATTCGTATCTTAAACGTTGAACCCGTAAATCCTGATTTTCATGCGCGTTATTCTGCCCATTGGAAGTGCTATCATTACCATTTTCAATTACAGCCTTTGGATCCATTCGCAGTGCGTTATCGTTGGCAAATTCCACAGCTTTCGATCGATCGTATGCAGACAAGCGCTCAATTGTTGGTAGGAACGCACGATTTTCGCCGTTTCGGAAACAAAATAATGCCCGAAGAAAATACCACCAAAACCATCCGTTCTGCTGACATTATTCCCCAAAATGACCACTTTGTTTTTTCGGTTGTCGGATCAGGATACCTCTACCATATGGTGCGAATCATGATGGGGGTATTGGTGGCAAGTAGCCTACATGACCCATCGATGGTTGATCAATTATTGCAAGGGCAAACGCCCCCTGTACCGATTGTACCCGCTCCCCCTCAAGGTTTATTCTTAGAGTGGATTGATTACAACACTCATTAATGAACAAAAGCTGAAGCTCAGCTAAAAAGTGGCGTTTTTAACCCAAATTTTACCCTTTAAAGGCTGCTCCTAGGTGTTTTACCTAACATGTAAGAGCTACCGACAATAAGGATTGCCAAGAAGGACATGGCCCATACGCCTAATGCGCAGGATAAAAAGGTACCAATGCCCAAAAAGTTTAACATTTCGTAAATCGCTTTGGTGATAGGATAAAATACCTTCTTTTGCGCTAAAATAAGGGAATCGGATACCGCCAATAAGGTTTGCGAGAATACCAAGATAGCGCCAGCGGTTAAATGAGCCGCAATTAAAGGCAAGGTTATCTTATGCAAAATTTTCATGAACGAACAACCGAGCGTTTGCGCCACTTCTTCATACGCAACCGAGGTTTGTTCGACACCTTCTTCAGCGAGTATGCCCATTGGCTACTGCATCGCAAGACGGTAAAGCTGACGGTTCTCTGCGAGGTAGCCGCCCTGCTCTTCCTTGTAAGCGATGCCGGCGATGTT
>JAKSVZ010000021.1 GCA_024407725.1 Opitutales bacterium | reverse complement strand
ATCCAAAACAAAAACGTACAAAGAAGAAAATACAGGATGTTGCGGCGAGAGAACAGGGAAGTGTTCATAAGCCAATCCCCACAAGGTATTAGTCTGAAAAAGCTTTAAACAGCAACGCACCATTTTGTCCGCCAAAGCCTAAATTATCCGATATAGCCACTTGAACAGGGCGTTTAACAGCTTTGTTAGGAGTATAATTCAAGTCGCACTGTGGATCGGCGTTTTCGTAGTTAATGGTTGGAGGAATAATACCGGTTTCAATCGTTTTTACGGTAACAATCGCTTCTACACCGCCTGCTGCTCCCAATAAGTGACCGGTCATGGATTTGGTCGAACTGATATTGAGCTTTTGAGCGTGGGTTCCAAAAACAGCTTTAATGGCGGTTGTTTCTAGCAAATCGTTGTAATAGGTAGAGGTACCATGCGTGTTGATGTAATCTACCGCTTCTGGCTGTGTATTCGAAGTATCTAATACCGAACGGAAGCAGTGGATCAGAGCTCGTCCTGAAGGTTCTGGGCGGGTAATGTGGAATGCGTCACAAGAAGCTGAATAGGCGCAAAGTTCACCATAAATTTTAGCGCCTCGTTTTTGGGCATGTTCTAAGGTTTCTAAAACCAGAACGCCGGCTCCTTCCCCCATAACAAAGCCGTCGCGTTTGGCATCGAAGGGACGACTGGCCTTTTCTGGGCAATCGTTAAAATGGGTACTCATGGCTTTCATGGAGCAAAAGCCGCAAAATCCTAACGGTTCAATGGGGGCTTCGCTGCCTCCCGCCAACATAACATCGACTGCTCCGGTTTTTAACCAATGAAATGCTTCACCAATAGCATGGGTTCCGGAAGCACAGGCGCTAACGGCACCGAAATTGGGACCGCGTAAATTTAAGGCAATAGCTACCTTTCCAGAAGCAATATTGCAGATAACCGAAGGAATAGTAAAAGGGGATAGGCGCTTGCCACCTTTAGAAAATAAGGTAAAGGAATGCTCTTGGATGCTTCGCATTCCGCCGATGCCCGTGCCGATGATGACGCCGCAGCGATCGGATTCAGCATCTGAAATGTGCAATTGAGCATCTTCGAAAGCTAATTGCGATGCTGCCAAAGCAAATTGAGTGCAGGGATCCGTATGTCCTACTTCTTTAGCGTCCATATAACGAGACGCATCAAAGCCAACAACCTCTCCTGCAATTTGAGTAGGTAATTCAGATACGTCGAAGTGCGACACCTTGCGAATTCCGGAACGTCCTGTGAGTAACGCGTTCCAAAAATCGTTGATCGTATGCCCCAATGGATTAATGGTTCCTAATCCCGTGACAACGACTCGCACCTCTTGGTTGGGTTTCATTGCCGAAACAATGATAATGAAGGCTTATTTGCCAGCCTTGCTGGAAATATATTCGATTGCCTTACCGACTGTATCGATTTTTTCAGCATCTTCAGCCGCGATATCGCCTTTAAGCTCGTCCTTGAATTCGTCTTCCAAACCCATTACAAGTTCTACTTGATCCAGTGAGTCAGCTCCTAGGTCATCTTTAAAAGAAGCCTCATAGGTAACTTGCTCCATATTTACACGAAGCTTATCGCAAACAACACGTTTTACTCTTTGCTCAATATTTTCCATATTAAATTTTATAGAACATCAAGCGCAGGGGCTTGTAAAGTTTTTTTAACGGATCGAGTTAACGTAAGCCTTTAGGGTTAATCGGCCAAATCCCATTGATTTCGCCCCGAAGTAGGGTTTTAAACGCCTCTTTAACGCTATTAGGAATAGCTGCAACCGAACCTTGGAAGTCCGGAACCGTTGACTGAGTTATCGTTTCGGTACTCGAGGGTATTGTGCTCATAGGCGAAACCGTCGGCATAGGTTCAAGCGATTCTGTTGATTGATCGTTCATCGGTTGCGTGGGCGTTTCAACAACGGGTACAGGGATCGAAGGTATTAAGGTTTTGCGAACGGAGTGCTCGTTAATCAATTCCTGAACCTGCTGGATGAGCGCTAACAATCGTTTTTTTTTACATCTGCCGGAGCAGCATTAAAGGCTTTTAATAAAGTTTCTAAGGCCGCCATTTTAGTACATTCGATTGCTCGAAATAAGATTGCTTCTAAATTGCTACGGACGGACAAGCCTTGTTGTACTTGCGTTTCTCCCGACTTTAGAATTTCTAAAATCTTTGCATAAACAAAGGGCACATAGGGGGTTGTTTGAGGGTCTTTAATGGCCTTCAGGAATTGCTCATGGAAGTAACGTTCCAAATCGACCAACGCACGGTACACATCGCACCCTTTTTGCGCAATTTGTTCTGCTATCTGTAGCACATGGGTATAATCGCCTTGCTCGATGGATTGACCTAAGGCGGTTAAGGCTTCTTGAGGAAGCAACCCATACATACTTTGAACCGCCTGTGCCGTTAACTTACCTTCTGAAAAGGTTAGCAGTTGATCCAACATGGATTGGGCGTCGCGCATCCCCCCATCCGACAACAACGCAATCATGTGAAGCGCTTGCGGTTCTGCCTGCAGCTTTTCTGTTTCTACAATCAACTGTAACCGTTGCTCAATGAGCTCAGGGTCCAAGGGGAAAAATTCAAAATGCTGGCAACGCGAAACAATGGTTGTGGGTACCTTATGAACTTCGGTGGTTGCAAAGATAAACTTAACGTGTGCTGGCGGTTCTTCCAGCGTTTTTAGGAGTGCATTAAAGGCTGCCGTCGTTAGCATGTGCACTTCATCCAAAATGTACACCTTGTATTGACCCTCTGCAGGAGCATACTGGCATTCTTCGCGCAGCGTACGGATTTGTTCTACCGAATTGTTGGAAGCTCCATCGATTTCAATGACATCCAAAGAACGTCCTTGGAAAATCGCTTGGCACCGTTCGCTGTCAGGGTCGAAATCTATCCGCGGGCCATTTTCGCAATTGAGAGCCATTGCGAATAGGCGAGCCATACTGGTTTTCCCAGTTCCTCGTGGGCCAACAAACAGATAGGCATGCGCAATGCGTTTGGTTTCAATCGCATTAGAAAGGGATTTGACAATGGTACTTTGCCCAACTAGGTCGCTAAACCGTTTGGGACG
Source organism: Opitutales bacterium (assembly GCA_024407725.1). GTDB lineage: Bacteria > Verrucomicrobiota > Verrucomicrobiia > Opitutales > UBA9783 > UBA3869. Next base: position 8,357 of record JAKSVZ010000021.1, on the reverse strand, counting down.
CCAGCGGCGCGCGATTACTGTATAGGCACACATCACCTTACAGTACAGGATTTTTTAAAGGAATTTCAAGCGTAAAACGTGCAAGCGCCTATGGACGTCAATTACGCTCGGTTTTGCCCCTAAATGCGTGTAAATTCAAACGGATTCGGGACACTTTCCGTTGATTCAGAGGAACCCAAGGAGCCTAAAAGGCTTTCATACTGACCCTGCCATTTTTCGGTTAACGTAACAAAATTGCCCAATAGGGTTTTAAATAGGTCAAACGAAACAATGCTGGGGATAAAAACGTAACTTAAAATAATCCGATTTTCGGATTCTTCAATACCGATGCTTGCCCCCTTGTTTTCCGTCCCGTAGGCATTGGAAATCAACAGTTGTTTAAAGCATTCCTCTTGGTTTTCGCTGGGCAGGGTTCCTACAACCGATACAAACGCGCACTGATCCACATCCTTATGGTAGACAATATCAACTGCAATTTTACCATCAAACGTTAGGGAGCACATGCCCGCTTCATTGAACTTTAGTTCGGGCAACCCAACACTTTTGCCATACTGGGTAATATAAGATGCAAAATCAGCCATAGTTTTCTACTTTTTACAACAATCTTTTCTTTGCCTCTGCTTCTGCCATCTCTTGTGCTGTTTTGGGGCGCCAAGAGCCTTCTTCATATACTTTTTTCACAGTATCGTTAAGTTTAGATAGCTCCTCTTGATATTTATCCTTTTCCATTTCTGCCTTAAGCAAGGCATCCGACGCATTCGCCATTAAATCTCTAATCTTCTTAGCATTCTTACTGTTTTTGTTGATGATAACACTGTGTTGCGCTTGTTTCAGGTTTTCATTCAGAGCTTTCTCAACGTTTTGATGTACAACAGCTGAATGCCTATTTTTTGCATCCTCTATTCTTTGTTCCCACGTGACTATATTTGCTGTATTATTTGGGTCTTTCAACTGATTGATCAGGGAATTGTAATCTTCTACCTCATAATCACCGGGATTATTGATAATCTCTTCCAGTAATTGGTATCGCGCAATTAAATCGATCGAATGGTCGCCCTCGATTAAAGCCCCTTCTAATTGTTTCTGTAGGTTTTCAATTTCTCCCTGCAATATGGCTATTTCATCTGGAGACGCTCCTCTTTCTAGAGCCGCTTCCAACCTTTGCATTGCGTCCTTTAGGTCGTTCAACTTTTCATTTACGAACTCCTGGAACTTGCCTCCTAACGCATCTTTAACGTCCTGAGGGGCATGATCCCATAGGTCTTTTAACTCATCATAGGGTACTTCAGCCAAGAAATGTCCCACCTCAATGCACTTGTTTAACCCAATCGTTTGAGCGTTTCCATTAAACACAGTTATAGCAGCTTGCTTCGCAGCCTCTGCTTCTCGTTGTTTCTGATCAATAATTGCTTGCGGTTGACCGTCTTGGATAGCCCTTTGAAGGGTATCAATTGCATTCCTCAAATTCCGTAAGACGCCATCAAACCGTTCCTGAACGTTGTTGTTTAACACAGCCTTATCCCCTTGAGGCAAATTATCCCATAGGTTTTTTAATTCCTGATAGGTTTCTTCGAGGGGTTGAAGCTGCTGATTCTGGTCGTTGACCCCATTAATGTCGTTAACATTAAATGCATTGTTGAGCTGAAAGTTGTTGTAATCGATGTGAGCCATAAAATGAGTTACTGTATGTTTGAAAAAGCATAAAATGTACCATAGGACTCCTAGGATGCATAAAACAAATTGCCAACGCCTAGCGATAGCATTAAATTCTTAAGTATTTATGGCTTCTGTGTTTCCTATTCTTTCGGCCGACGAAGCGGCTGCCTTCATCCCCAATGGGGCTTGGGTTGCATGTAGCGGATTCACAAGTGCCGGTAGCGTCAAAAGTATTCCGTTAGCTTTGGCAAAGCGTGCAACTGAATTGCATCAGAAAGGCCAAGCTTTCAGTATTCATCTATTAACCGGTGCTTCTTCCCATGAAGCGGTAGATGGGGCTCTGACTCAAGCCCAAGCGGTTACTTACCGAGCCCCTTATCAATCGCATCCTGCGATGCGTACCGCCATCAATCAAGGAAACGTTGCGTATCGCGAGGAGCATTTGTCGCACTTCCCGCAAAGTATACGCAGCGGCATTATGGGACCTCTTGATTATGCGTTGGTCGAAGTAGCAGATTATACCCCCGATGGACAGCTGACATTAACAGCGTCGGTTGGAGCAACCCCTACCTTTTGTCAGTGTGCAAAGCATATTATCTTAGAGCACAATCCCTATCATGCTCCGCTAAAGGGGATTCATGATATTTACGAACCTAATCGTTATCCGCCGTATGACATCATCCCTGTTACTAAACCCAGCGACCGGATTGGAACAACGCAGCTAACGGTAGATCCCAAAAAAATCCTAGGGGTGGTGGAGACCTATCAGGGCGAGCAAAACCCAGAGTTTAAACCCATTGATACCGTTTATCAACGCATTGGGGAACGGGTTGTTGAATTTTTACAGCAAGAAATGCAAGTGGGGCGTATTCCGCAATCATTTTTGCCTGTGCAATCGGGTATTGGCAACATAGCGAACGCTATTTTAAAAGTTATGGGTGCGAATCCTGCCATACCAACCTTCCAAGTATATACCGAAATCGCTCAAGATGCTGTGTTTGAATTGATGAAACAAGGGAAGATTAGCTTTATCAGTACCTGTGGAATTTATGTAACCGATAGCTATCAAAAGGAACTGTATTCCAACTGGAGTTGTTATCAAAATCGATTAGTTTTACGTCCTCAGGAAATTAGCAATCATCCTGAAGTGATTCGACGCCTTGGGTTATTATCCTTTAATTCGGCCTTGGAGGTAGATTTGTTTGGAAACGTAAATAGTACGCATGTACAGGGTACTCAGGCGGTCAATGGTATTGGGGGATCTGGAGATTTTGCACGCAACAGCTTCTTATCGGTATTTACCCTCCCGTCAACCGCTAAATCAGGCGCTATTTCTAATATCGTTCCTTTCTGTTCGCATATCGACCATACCGAACACGATACCCAAATCATTGTCACTGAGTACGGCTGCGCAGATTTACGCGGAAAATCACCCGAGCAACGCGCCAAGGCTATGATTGCTTGTGCTCATCCTGATTATCGACCCATCTTGCAAGCGTATTTAAAGCAAGCTCAACAGGGGCATATCGGCCACAATCTATCCAATGTTTTTGCTTTATATCAGGCGTATCAAACAACCGGTGATATGCGTAACGTAAACTTTTAATGCCGATGCATACCGTTTATATTGCCTTAGGTTCTAACCTTGGGAACCGCTTAGCTTATCTGCATCAGGGAATTGATTGCTTGAAGGCAGGTGTTTTACAAAACGTAGTTGCTTCCATTGTACTAGAAACCCCAGCCTTGGTATTGCCCAATTCCCCAGCCGATTGGGATCGACCCTACCTAAACGCCCTTGTTCGCGGAGAAACGGATTTGGATCCTTATGCCCTGCTAGCACGGTTAAAGGCCATTGAACAGCAAGCGGGGCGCGATCCAAACCATGAGCGTTGGAGCCCCAGAACCTTAGATCTAGATATCGTGTTGTATGATAACGAGTGTATCCAAAGCGAACAGCTGAGCATTCCTCATTCTGGCCTTTATAACCGTTGGTTTTTAGCGCATTTAATGGCCTTGATGAACCCAGACGGCACAGACCCCAAAACACAGGGCTCGTTTGCGGAACTAGCCACCCAAATACTACGCCCTGAGGTTCCCTTTATCCGTTCGTTCGTCCTTGAACCGCGCTGTGTGGGCATTGTCAACGTTACCCCCGATTCGTTTTCGGACGGAGAATTATCGTTTACTCCTGATGCCGCGGTTGCGCGTTGCCATCAATTGATACAAGAAGGCGCTACTATAGTAGACATAGGGGCGCAATCCACGAGACCCGATGGGGTTCAAATTGCCCCCGAAGAAGAATGGAAGCGCCTAAAACCGGTTTTGGATAGGCTGAATTTTGATGAAGTTACGGTGAGTATCGATACCTTCCAAGCACCCGTTATTAAGCAACTCGTAGAACAGTATCCTATCGCTTGGATTAATACCTTCCCACACCTATTATCAGACGAAATTTTGCACATTATTGCCAACCAAGGGTGCTCCGTTTGCATCATGCATGCTTTGTCGGTTCCTGTAAAAAACAATGAATGCCTACGTAACTTGAATCCAACGTTAATCGATTGGAGTACTCAGCAGGTGGAGCGGCTAATCCACCTAGGGTTTTCAACCGATAAGATTATTTTAGATTTTGGGATTGGTTTCGGGAAAAGCGCTTACCAAACAAAGGAGTTGTTGCAACGATATGGGGAATGGGCTGCTAAAACAGGATGTCCAACGCTTTTAGGCCATTCCCGAAAGAGCTACCTAAATGCTTTTAGTCCTCAGGAAGCATCGCAGCGGGATGCGGAAACGGTTGCCATTTCGCTTGCCTTACGCCATCAAGTAGACTACATTCGCATTCATAATGTTGCATTACATCAACGTGCGTTGGTTGCGCAACAATGGTTAGCAGGTGGGTATGCGTATTGAGGCTATTAAAACAGAGCGTGTGAGCGAATGCCAATCGATTGAAGCATTTATCGATCGCTTTTTACCAACGCTTCCTGAACGCTCGGTTGTGGCTATTACCTCCAAAGTCGTTAGTGTATGCGAAGGACGGGTGGTTCCCCAAAATTCCATTTCAAAAACTGAACTCATTGAACGCGAGGCTGATCGTGTATTGGCGACTCCCACGAAAGAACACGACATTGTGTTGACCTATAAGCATCACCTGTTGATTCCATCAGCCGGTATTGATGAATCGAATGGCAATGGATATTATATCCTCTATCCCCAAGACCCCTTTCAATCCGCTTGCAGGATTTATACTCACTTAGTGCAGCACCATCATCTTAAAGAATGTGGGGTATTGATCACCGATAGCCACACAACCCCCCTTAGACGAGGGGTAACCGGTATTGCACTTGCATGGTGGGGATTTAATCCAGTTGTTAGCTATATTGGACACCCAGATTTGTTCGGCCGTCCGTTAAAGGTGACCAGTATTAACCTAGGGGATGCGTTGGCTGTTAGTGCCGTATTAACTATGGGAGAAAGTTCGGAATGCACCCCATTAGCTGTTGTAACCGATATTCCTCACATTGTCTTTGACCAACAAACGCACTCAGCGGAAGATTTGTGTATCGATCCGCACGAGGATTTATATCAACCCTTATTGGAACTTTTACAGTAAATTTTTGGCTTGATTTTAGCCTATTCTGCCCTTTGAGTTTTAATTATGATTGCTTATATCGATGGAGGGGTAGCTTCTCTTATTACTCAAACAGTCGTTGTTACCGCCACTACTGCATTGGTTTTTTGTAGGAGTTCTGTAAAAAAAGCGTTTCTGTTTTTTAAACAATTATTTACTAAGAAAGGATAGTAATTAATATGATAGCCTATTTTGATTTTTCTTTAGGTGGATTTATTATCCAAGCGGTTGTTGGTTGTGTTTTGACAGCAGTATATTTCCTGCGTAATACAATCAGTTCATGTTTTAAGGGGCTACGGTCAGTATTTACATCAAAAAAATAAATTTATGATTGCTTATTTGGATGCAGGTTTAACCACTATCATTATCCGAGCTATTGTTGCCGGTTTCGTAACCCTAGGTTTTGTGTTTAGAAACACTATTGTTCGAGCTTTTAAAGCAATTTTTAAAAGAGGATAAAACATAAAGTATTATGCTATTTTGTGATCCTTGGTATTTCGTGTGCCTATTGCCCCTTACGGCAATTGTGTATTGGTTAGCTATTGCAAAGCATAAAACAGGATGGTCTGTTCCCGTTTTGTTGGTTGCATCAGCGGTCTTTTACATCACGTGGAATTGGAAGTTTTTCTTTTTATTGCTCGCGTCCGCAAGCGTTAACTTTTGTATTGGTAATTCGTTACTGAAAAAGAATCGTCGAACCGTATTATTGATGCTCGGTGTAGGGGCTAATGTTGCGTTATTGGGATATTTTAAATACTACAATTTTTTTATCGAAAACTGTAATGCTTTGTTGGGTACTCACTGGGCGTTAGCAAAAATCATTCTGCCCTTGGGTATTAGCTTTTATACCTTTCAACAAATAGCTTATTTGGTTGATGCCTATAAACATTTGGCAGCACCTTGCAGCTTTTTGGAATATGTACTGTTTGTAATCTTTTTCCCTCAATTGATCGCTGGACCGATTGTGCATTATCAAGAAATGGTTCCCCAATTTAAGGCTCAAAAAACGGTCAATTGGGACGCCATGTACCAAGGATTAAGCCTATTTATTTTTGGTTTGTTCAAAAAAGTAATGTTGGCCGATACCCTAGCAGGCTATGTAAATGAATGTTACGGAGCCATTGATCAACTCCAGTTTTTGGGTGCTTGGACAGCCAGTATAGGTTATACGCTACAACTCTATTTTGATTTTAGCGGCTATGCTGATATGGCTATTGGAAGCGGATTGTTGTTCGGTATTCGCCTGCCTGAAAACTTCAATTCTCCTTATCAAGCGTTAAGTATACAAGATTTTTGGCGTCGTTGGCATATGACCCTATCCACTTGGTTGAAAAACTATGTTTATATCCCCTTAGGCGGGAGCCATTGCGCCTTATCACGTACGTGCGTTAATTTATTCCTAACCTTTTTAATTGGAGGTATTTGGCACGGGGCAGGATGGACCTTTGTTATTTGGGGAGGGTTACACGGAATAGCAAGCGTTATTCATCGTTTGTGGACTAAGACAGGTTATCAATTAAACACCTTTTTAAGTTGGTTGATTACATTCAATTTCGTCAACATCGCTTGGGTGTTCTTTCGAGCCAACTCCGTTCAAGATGCCTGTGCGATTTTAAAGAAGATGTTTAACGTCTTTTATATTAAATCGCTCATTAATGTCGATTTGTCGGATAAAACGATACGCGTTGTAAAAAGTGAGGTATGGGGAGCTTTAATGGATAACATACTAGCTGGTAGGTTTGTAATAACCGTAGGAATTCTCTTGGCCTTGTGTGTTTTGTTTAACAGCTCAAAACAACTATGCGACCGTTTTTTACGTCCTTTTTGGTACAAAACTATCCTCCTCTGGGGAACCTTTATGTTTTTGTGGATGCACATTGTAAATAAAGCAAGCCAAGCAGAATTTCTGTATTGGCAGTTTTAATGCCTGTGTAGGGATTGCATTTCATCATGCCCTCACGCCGCAACATCCTGTATTTTCTTCTTTGTACATTCCTATTTTGGACGATAGGGCCGTTGATGGTCTATATGGTAGATCCGTACCATATTTTTCATGAGACGCGGTGGAACAAAAACCTATGGTTTGGTAGTCAAACTTTAATCAACTTAGGTCAAATCGAAACCTACCTCAAAAGAAGTAATGATTACGATAGTATTCTGGTAGGTTCTTCGCACACGATGAACTTCAAAGGTACTGACCTAGCTAAAGCGGTAGGGGCTAAAGGGGTACTGAAGTTGAGCAGTAGCGATCAAGGATTGCCTTTAGGATGCGAATATGCACGTCAATGTATTACCACTGGTAAACTTAGATATGTTTTTTTCGTCATAGATGCTTGTTTTTATTGGTCAAGTGTTAATGATAAAACACAATTAATGAGAACGATCCCAATCATGAAGCGTCCATGGTTGTGCGTTACTTCATCAGAATGTTTACGCAGCATTTTCCCATGTTATAGGGTTTCGCGAGGATTTAGCTTGGATAATCCCATATTCCATACATGGTGCACTTTAGACAATATCCGTAATTGGTATTGGCGTAAAGAAAATGGTTTTATTTCTTGGGTAAGTCCTCAAAACTTATCAAAACTAAGGCGATCCATACCGGATTTTAGTCAATATACTCGTATTGATGTTCAATGTTCAATTCAACGATTCAACGATTTATTGAAAATTTTTCGATATAATCCAGAGGTCAAATTTTATCTAATGATGCCTCCTAACAGCTGGATATCCTATAAACGTGCACCTCGTCAAAATCTTATCACCTATACTCCTTATCAGATGTATCATGCTTTCTTCTTTGATTGGCGCCACTTGGTAACTGCCTGTGCTGATCTCCCAAATGTTAAAAAATCTACGGTTGGCATGATTGTGCTTTTGTTAGTAATCTAGCGAATTACTGCGATCATGCCCATTATCATCCGGATATTAACCGTTATATGGCGTGGTGCATTGAACATGATAAGCATCGGTTGACCAAAGAAAATTACGATGCATATGAAGCACGTTGTGTAGAAAACCTACGTGCGTTTAAGATCCTAGATGCGTATCCCCATCGTGATACCTTTGA
>JAKSVZ010000020.1 GCA_024407725.1 Opitutales bacterium | reverse complement strand
TCTTTTGATAAAAGTATAATGGTAGCAAGCACGCTGCTAAAATGCCTACTCCTAACGATTCTAACCAAAAACGAAAAATCTTCATACGTTTATCATGAAGAAAGAATTATGAGATAGGCAAGAACTTTAACGCTTGGAGAATTGGAAGCGTTTACGTGCGCCGGGACGACCGGGTTTTTTACGTTCCTTAATGCGTCCATCGCAGGTAAGAAGCGATGCCTTTTTTAGGACTCCGCGCCATTCTGCATTCATTTTTTCCAAAGCGCGGGATATTCCCAAGGCTACTGCTTCGATTTGTCCCATGAAGCCTCCACCATTAACGCGTGCGCGAAAATCAAATCCTTCCTCATCGCCAATAACTTGAAAAGGCTTTAAGAGGGAAGTTTTAACGTCGTCTGATAGATGATCGATATCAATTTTTTTATCATTGATCATCCAAACGCCTTTGCCTTTTGATAGGCGAACACGTGCGGTGGCCGTTTTACGGCGTCCAATGGCAACAAATTCAGTTATTTTCGACATAAAATATTAAAGTTCGCAGGCAATAGGTGATTGAGCTGCATAGGGATGATTTTCTCCTACACAAATATGCAACTTTTTGAGCATATGGCGCGACAAATTGTTTTTGGGCATCATTCCGGTAACGGCGCGCAGAAGAATTTCTTCTGGATGCTTTTGACGCAATTCCTGCAAGGTACGTACATGTAAACCGCTTTGATAGCCAGAAAAATTAGCGTATGTTTTGTTGATTTCTTTCTGCCCAGTTACTGCGATTTTTTCTGCATTAATGACAACAACGTAATCGCCTGTATCACATTGAGGTGTGTAGGTTGTTTTATTACGTCCACGTAAAATATTTGCGATTTTAACAGCTAAGGTTCCTAAGACCTTATCTTTAGCATCAATAAGATACCATTTTTTATCGCTTGGATTCGCTTGCGTAACAATTGTTGTCTTCATTCTAGTTGATAGCCCAAAGTAAAGTTTCGTAGGGAATACTGTCAAGTTTTTTGTTCGAAATCATTTGCGTAAAAAAGGAATTTGCATGAAAAAATAGACTTTTTGCTCAAAAAACGTCATAATATCCCTAAAGACTTCGTGCTTATGGAATTAACAAAGTGTATTCAAGTGTTGGAACAATGCGTTGGGTATCCGATTCAAGCCCATGAGGATCAAGGGGTTTATCAATGGACTCATGAAAAGCAACAGTTCCATTTTTTCCAAAAAAACAAACAGCTTTGTTGGGAAGGTTCCATAGGGAATCCCCTAGCAGACGATAGCAAATCCCGTGAATTGTTAAGCAAAATATTACAGTTTAACTTAAAGCGTATGCGTTTTGTAGAAGGGACGTTGTTGTTAGATCCGACAACCCATCAATTATATTTGCGTTATGGATTACCGATCAAGGAATGTAGCGAAAAAAGCTTAACGGATAAATTTACTGATTTCTTATTAAACTTAGAAACGATTGAAGAACAATTTTTCCCTGATTTTCGTAAATGAATGCGCGTACCTTGTGGAATTTGGTGGTGGGGGCTAGCCTATGCGTTTTAATGTACGCAGGGTTGGAACCTTCTATTGATGAACCGGTTTCGGGTGATTCAGATCAGCCTAAAATTCAGTTTTCGGCTCAGCTGTTGCCAACGGATACTGCCAAAGATACTGGGCCTATAGACCATCAATTTTGGCCGCACTCTACGGTTTATCTTTATTTAAGAGATAAGCTTTTAGGGGATACCATTGCCGATTTTTGCAAGATGCAGCAGATCGATGTGGTAGTTAGCGAGGCGTTAAAAAAGAATACCCATAAGATTCATCAAAGCTTCGAAAAAACCTATCCTGTGTCCATTTGGAATCAATTAACTCATTCCTGTGGATTAATGTGGTTTTACGATGGCCATGTGTTGTACGTTTACGAGTCGGGAGAAATTCAGACCAAAGTATTGCAGGTACATCCACGTCAAATTCAAACGCTGTTGGATATGATTAAGGCCATGGGGTTTGTAGGATCTAATATGTCGATTAATCCCATGATTGAGGGAGGAATTGTCGTGATTAGTGGGGCTCCTAAAATGGTTGAGTTGTTATCGGAAATTATTAGCAACATGCAATTATATAACCCGAGCGAAACCGATCCAGTGGATATCCGTGTCTTTTACTTAAAACATGCGTGGGCAGATGATAAAGAAATCGGAAGTTTGCAGATTCCTGGGGTAGCGACCTTATTGAATGATATTTTCTTAAAAAAACGTAATTCAGATTATTCGTTAACGAGTACGCCTATACCGGATTCTGCTAGAAAACTAGTATCGGTGCGGGATAAGCAAGAGGATAAGTTGGATAAAGATAAAAAGTCAGAAACCGAGGATATTCATGATGCAAAATCGGGTGAAATTACGATTGATGCGCGCCAAAATGCGATCATTGTTAAGGATTATCGCAGAAATTTAGCCTTATATGAGTCGATTATTGCCAAATTGGATGTACCGTTGGAGTTAATTGAAATTCAGGCAGCCATTATTAATGTGTCCAAAAGCTGTGGGTTAAATGTTGGGGTTGATGGTCTTCACTTAAAATCTTCTAACCATACCATACAATTTTCCAACAATGGACCTGTTGCAGGGGGATTTCAAAATGCAGCCAATGGTCTGATCAATGGTATTGTTAATGGTAATGAATTTTTAACTGCTATCAATTTTTTGGAAAAACAAAATCTCAGTAAGGTATTAGCGCGTCCATCCGTTATTACCATGAATAATTTGACTGCCTTGATGGATCAAAGCAAAACCTTCTACTACGAGGTAAAAGGTCAAAAAAGCGGGGATATGTATTCCATTTCCGGTAGTACAACCCTACACGTAACTCCCCATCTATGTGCTTGTGATGGAAAACCCCAAATTCAATTGATTTTGGATATTAAGGATGAGTCGGTTGATCCGGGGTCATCGGAGACAAAGCCGAGCACCAATTCGTCTTCTATATCAACTCAGGCGCTTGTGTATGAAGGACAAAGCGTGTTGATCGGAGGGTATTTCGCAGAGGATTATACCAAAGGAGAAAAAGGTATTCCTGTGTTAAAGGATATTCCGCTTTTGGGATATTTGTTTAAAACCTCTACTAAGACAAAAACCATATCGGAACGCTTGTTCTTAATTACTCCTCGTTTGATTCATCTATCGTCTAGCGATCCTTATAAAGAGGTTTTCGATACGCCTTCGAATTTAACCCATAGCGATGAATTGATGCAAATTCAGTGTAATCCGAAGCCCATTGAGCTTTCGAGCAATGAGTCAGTGAAAACACTCTCAGCTTTGGCTGAAAAGCACCCCAATTCCATAGGACTTCGAATGTACCTGCGTTATCATGGGAAATCACCAGCGCAGTCCATGCCTCAACAAGAACGGGAGATGCTAAATTTAGTTCGCAATAATCGTCTTAAATCGGAAGAATATCCATCAGATGATGGAGACGAACAAGGATGATCAGGTGCACTATGGTGCGCACACGCGTATTGCACAACAAGCAGTTGTGTATGGTCAGGTAAGCTTAGGAGATTATTGCAGCGTATGGCCTTATGCAGTCCTACGCGGAGATATCAATAGCATCCGCATTGGCGATAGTACCAATATTCAAGAATCTGTTGTGATTCATGTAGGAACCGATGCTGTATGGATAGGCGATCGCGTGACCATTGGCCATGGAGCTATTGTTCATGGGTGCCACATTGATTCCGATTGCCTCATTGGGATGCATGCAACGCTATTAGATGGCGCTACTATCGGCCACCATTGCATTATCGGCGCTAATACGTTGGTTACGCAGCGTAAAAGTATTCCGCCGTATTCCCTCGTATGCGGTTCTCCGGGGCGGGTCGTTAGAACCTTAACTGAATGCGATTTGCAATTGATTCAAAATAGCGCTCAGGTTTACCTAGATTTATTAAAAACGTTCCCTTTTTAATGATTAAGTGCGTGGCTAATTGCTAACGCTTTTTGACTTGAGCTGTAATTCAGATTTGATTTACCTTTGAGGTAACATGAAAGGGATCGAAAGAGAGCCACTGCCAGGTTTTCGTGATTTTGAACCGGCAGATTGTGCGCAGCGTAATTTTATCTTTAACCAATGGCGTTCGGTTGCGCATACCTTTGGGTATGAAGAATTTGATGGGCCGATTGTAGAACCTTTGGATTTGTTTACGCAAAAATCCGGCCCTGAAATAGTGGAGCAACTGTTTTCATTTCAAGATAAGGGAGAGCGTGCCATTGCCTTGCGCCCTGAAATGACTCCTTCGTTGGTTCGGATGGTGGGCAAGCGATTGGCAACCTTGAAACGCCCTACCAAGTGGTTTAACATTACCGAACAGTTTCGCTATGAACGCCCCCAAAAGGGACGATTACGTTCGTTTTATCAATTTAACGCAGATATTATCGGAGAAAGTTCCAGCGCAGCTGATGCAGAATTAATTGCATTGGCGATTGCTACGTTTCAAAAGTTTGGGCTTAAAAAAGAACACTTTCATGTGCGCTTGAGTGATCGCCAGCTATGGGTGTTATGGCTTAAGGTCTTTGGGGTTAATCAAGAACAGGAGGTGGGTGTGTTACTGGGTATTTTGGACAAATGGGAGCGTCGATCCCCAGAGAGCATTCAGGAGGATTTAAAAACCGTATTTAAGGATGACACGAAAGCCGTTCTATTTTTTGGTGCTACCGAATTATTACGCAAAGCGCGTACCCTTGATGCCATTCGTGAGTGCTTTCACAACTGCCAACCTTCGTCGGATATGGAAGCCTTAGATCAACGTTTATCGGAGTTTAAGGTTTTATTGCAGGAATTAGAAAGTTTGAGCGTACGTGATTGGGTTACCTTGGATTTAACCATTGTGCGCGGATTGGCTTATTATACAGGCTTCGTGTTTGAGGTGTTTGAAAGCGGAGATCAAGGGAGAGCCTTAGCGGGTGGTGGACGCTATGATCACCTGTTTGAAAAATTAGTGGGGCAACCGATGCCAGCGGTTGGATTTGCTGCTGGAGATGTTACCCTAACCGATTTGTTACGTAAACAGACTTTGTTACGCCCTTATCAAAGCTCAGTTGATTATTATGTCGTCTTTGAACAAACAGAACGCCAACAGGCTTTATTGTTGGCTCAGCAATTGCGCGCGGCAGGTTTTTCAGTGTTGTATTCCTTAGACCTACAAAAAGACTTGGGGAAACAACAGAAAAAGGCGTATACGGATGCTTCCCATTATGTAATAACCTTAACCCATGAACTTACATCAAAAGGGACGGTTCAGATTAAAGATGTAAAATCAGGCATAGAACAGGTCGTTGAGTTGAAATCACTACCTGAATACTTACAGCAATAGTCTTTGCAACGAAAAAAGATTACTTACGCAAGTGATTTCAATTATTATTAACGGGGTCGAAATCCTTACCGCCGAGAATCTGCCGATTTTGTTCGATATACGGCCTATGTTCATTAAAGAGGTGATTGAGGATAAAGCGGTAGAGGTTGATAAACTTGAGATCTTTTGCATCAGATTTCCAGGTGTCAGGAATGTAGAAGATATCGATCTGCTGAACCAAAAGGTTTATGGGATACTAAACAGGTACGGTCGCTATTGCGGCAAAATCACTTAAGAAGATTGATTGGTTTTAACAAGCGAAAAAGTGCATTGAATTGCTGTTAGCGATGGATAATGGATGCGAATGATTTTGAGCGCATTTTCGCATTTAAGCTGTGCTTTTTGCCGAAGGATGGCATTTGGTGCGTAAAGCCATAAGGTGTGGTTGGAATCGATACGCGCAGGTTGTAGGTGCTCGAAATCTGTTCCCCTAAACCATTGAGCCCAATGACTTTTTAATTGGTCTAGGGTGTTGTCGTCAGGGTTTTTTTGTTGCTTGTTGATCAATGACTGGCAAGCAGCTGATAGGGGTACCATTGCACGATTATCGCCTGGTTCTGGATAATAAGGAATCTGGCGAAGCGAGGCGATTAATCGATTTGCTTTTTTAGGCAACACGTTCAATGAACAACTCGGAATTGGAAGGACGCTTGGGGGCTATGCAGTATGCTTTGCGCAGGTATTCCATAGCGGTATTAAATCTTGAAGCATCGTTGTAATGAATAGTCATTACGGGATCTCCTGGTTGAATTTGTTTGCCCAAGGGTTGGAGGTCGGTAAGGCCGGCTGCTGGGTCGATAGGGCTATTTTTATCTTGGCGCATTAATACTTCTACGCCTTTTGCCAAAAATGCCATGTTGATGCTGTGAATATAGCCTCGTTTGTTGGCGACAATTTTGTAGGTATGTTTGGCCTTGGGGAATTTCTTTTCGTTTTCCAAGAACGCAGGATCGCCGCCTTGTTCTTTGATCAATTCTTTGAATTTCTTAAAGGCCGAACCGTCTTTCAAATGTTGTACGATGGTTTGTTTGGCCGACAAGGTTGAGCCAGAAACGCCGGATAAGCGGATCATTTCCATCCCTAAGCGGATGATTAACTCTTTGAGGTTTTCATCGCCTTTATCCTGTAAAATATCCGCAATTTCCTTAAGTTCCAAAGCGGTTCCTAAGGTATTACCGACTGGTTGATTCATGTCGGTGATTAAAGCAACGCAACGACGTTGGATGCCGCGAATACTTTTGGTTAATAAAGAGGCGATATGTTTAGCTTGGGCAACGTCCCGTATAAAGGAACCATTACCGCATTTAATATCCACAACGATATTTTCGGAGCCCGAAGCAATACGCTTGCTCAAAATGCTGCTTACCAAGATAGGTAAGCAATTAGCAGTTGCGGTTGCTTGTCCCATTTTAATGAGATCGTTATCTACGGGTACCAACGAATCTGGTTTTTGGCTAATGCAGCACCCTATTTTTTTCAACTGTTTAACGCAGGTTTCTAGGGGCAAATCGGTTTTCATGCCTGGAATGGCTTTAATCTTATCCAAGTCGCCGAAAATAAAGCTTTCTTGTGGGGTAATGACATTCGGTACGACGACTCCGCAAGATGCTACTAAGGCGGTTAGAGCCAAATTGGTTTTGTTTCCAACGCCGCCAATGGTATACAGGGATATTTTAGGTAATGCGATGCTGCGTACGTCGAGAACGGTTCCGGACAGAATGATTTCCTCGGCAAATGCGGCTATTTCTTGTACATTCAAATCCTTAAAATAGATAGCCATCAAGAGGGCGGACAATTGATAATCCGGAAGTGTATGGTGAGCAATTGCGTCAATGATATAACGGATATCATCGTTGGTCCATGTTAAACCATCGCGTTTTTTCTCGATGAGGGGGACGATAGAAACGGTATTGCTTTTCGCTTGTACGCTTTGTTTTTTTGGACACATATCAAAAACCTTCCTTTAATCCTTGCTCGTTGTAATCAAGCAAGCTTTTATGTTGTTTATAGACACCTACTCAGTAGGGAATGTGTTTGTGAATAAAAGTCCAGCTTTTTTTGTTGAAAAAATAATGCAAATCGTATTTAAGCGGCTTTTACAATAAATTTCCTTGTGCCCTAGGGCTTCCTTAATTTCTTTTTAGGTAGATGCGCAAAGAACAGTTGGCGGTTTATGGGATTACGGATCGTAAGGCTTTAGGTCAGCAAGCGTTTATGGTGGCTGTAGAAGCGAGCCTTAAGGGTGGGGTAACGTGTTTACAGTTGCGGGAAAAGCATTTAAGTACGTCAGATTTTCTTCAAGAAGCACTGCAGGTACGACCTGTATGCCAACGTTATCGGGTTCCATTGATCATTAATGATAGTATTGAGGTAGCGCTTGCAACCCATGCTGATGGGGTGCATGTAGGGCAAAACGATAGGCCGGTGCGTGAGGTTCGAGCGCTTATAGGGCCCGAAAAGGTATTAGGTGTGTCAGCGCAAACAGTTGAGCAGGCTTTGCAAGCGGAGCGGGATGGCGCCGATTATTTAGGGGTAGGGGCGGTGTTTCCGACGGGCTCTAAATCCGATGCAGAAGCGGTTAGCCTAGAATGCTTGAAGGCGATTTGTCAGGCGGTGAGTATTCCGGTGGTAGCGATTGGTGGCATTTCCCCTAAAACTTTACCGTCTTTAAAGGGTAGCGGTATCTGCGGAATTGCGGTTATTCAGGGTATTTATGGACAGCCTGATGTTCAGGAAGCAACGCGGCAGTTAAAGCAATTGGCGCAATCGGTTATACAGGGTTAGCGTCAGCTACCCAGCGCGCGTTAAAAATCAATTGTCCCCTTAGGTATTTTTGTGCTATTTACGTGCCTATGAAGGCTGTTTTGAGTATTGCAGGAAGCGATTGCAGTGGGGGCGCTGGCATACAGGCAGATATTAAAAGCATTATGGCCAACGGCGGTTATGCCATGAGTGTAATTACCGCGCTTACCGCACAAAATACCTGTGGGGTTATAGCCATTCAACCTTCAACACCCGCATTTTTAGCGCAGCAATTGGATGCAGTGTTTACCGACATTTTTCCGGATGCGGTTAAGATTGGAATGCTGTTTTCGGCTGATTTGATGCGGATTGTGGCCGAAAAGCTCGTTTTATATAAACCCAAAAATATTGTTTTGGATCCCGTTATGGTAGCAACCAGTGGGGATGCGTTAATGCACACAGAGGCGCTTGAGGCTCTGAAAACACACTTGTTGCCCTTAGCGCATTTAATGACCCCAAATATTCCCGAAGCGGAAGCGTTGGTAGGGAAGCGCCTAGGGTCGGTTGAGGCGATGGAGGAGGCCGCGCAAACGTTACAGCGGGTATACCATTGCGCTGTGCTCATTAAAGGCGGCCATAGTCAGCAGGACGCCAATGATGTTTTGTGCGACCAAGGACGTTGCGTTTGGTTTAAGGCCAAGCGTATCGAGGGAGCGAAGGTACATGGAACTGGCTGTACGCTTTCGTCAGCTATTGCTACCTATTTAGCCAAGGGTTTGGATTTGGTAGCGGCCATTCGAGCGGCCAAAACCTACCTGTCGGGTATTTTGCAGCACGCATTAGCCATGGGCAAAGGCAGTAATGTTTTGCCTCATGCGGGGGTTAAGCAGGAGTGTTTATAAAAACAGCAAGAGGCACCCCAGTACGATGCGGTAATAGCCGAAGGGGATGAGTCCCTTGGTTTGCAATAATCGAAACAGGAATCGAATGGTGCACGAACCTACCACAAAAGCGGTTAAAACGCCGCATAAGGCGGGTAGGGATACGAGCTCTAAGCTTTGTTGAAAATGGCTCAAGGCACTAACGGCAACCTGAGCGCTTGCGGTGATACATCCGAGCAAAAAGCTAAAGTGAATGGCCTCGCTTAGGGTTAATCCCACAAAGATGCCAGCGAGAATGGTGGATAAGGAACGGCTAACCCCAGGGCATAGGGCAAAGGCTTGGCAAAGTCCAATCAGAATCGCTTGGCGGCGAGCTAAGGTGTCGAGCGTAATAGGGCGCCTGATGGAATACTTCTGAAACCGTTCCATGAGGAAGATAGCGACTCCCCCCAACAGCAAACCGCATCCCATGATGGGATAAGACGTTTGGTCGATTGTTAGCCAAGATGCCAATGGTTTAAAGATGCAAACGGCCACGCAGGATGCTAGGAGTGAACAAATGAGTTTGATGCATAAATTCAGGCCGTCGCTATCCCTCCCTGCTAACCCACGTCCTATGCGCAACCAATCTTTTCGGTAATACCCCAAGAGCACCAAAATCGTTCCTAGGTTAATCCAGATGATGTAGCGCACAATGGCGGATGCCCCATCGGACGGTATGTTAGGAAACAGTAAGCGGTTTGCCAACAGCATATGGCAGGATGAGGAAACCGGCAAAAATTCCGTTACCCCTTGCACGCCACCCAAGGTTAACGCTTGCCCATAAGACACCACCGAATCCGCTTGGAGCGTCGGCATAAACCATAATCCACCCAATAAAATAAACCAAAACTTCATCATCCAAGTATTAATAAACCGCGCGCGTTTTCGATCAACAAAATAACGCTTTTACTGCCTAGGATTTGCGTTTTGGTTCACAAATGAGTGAAAAATGGGCAAAAAATAACCCGCGGCTGTGCGTGGGCTTTTAACTTGACTAAGGTACAAGAACTGGCTACAATAAATTGTTAGAATATTACTGCTTAGATTGCAATAAGCTATTTTCCCCAAAAGTAATACCTTTGTCAAGTTTTTTGTTGAGTGCATGGAGCGCATTATGCCGCTTCTGTTCTTAAATCGCAAGGGGTGCATGATGGGATTCAGGTTTGTTGAACCCATCATGAAGGAGTGAGTGTGGAAATACCAAATTTAACTTGACTAGCGCGCCGCTCTTTGTACAATAAGCTTGTCTGAATACTGTTGCTCAGAATGCAATAAGCCATTTTCCTGAAAAACACTGCTATTGTCAAGCTTTTTATCGAATCTATCCGGCTCTGGGATTCAATCACAGAGATTAATGATGGCGTTTCCTGTACGCTAAATCCATTGTATTTAGTAGGGGGTAAATGCGAAAAATCTGATTTGGCTTGACGTTGGGAGAGGATTATGTTAAAAAAATAATATTACCGCATCCGGTTTCTCCCATCAAGGAACTTATACTGTTATTTAGGGTATAAGTCAAGCTTTTTAGGATGTGCTGCACAGTCAGCACGTATTTTAATCAAAAACATCCCCTTTTGCCTAGGATTTACCTTGCGTTCTGGAACAGAGCAAGTAGGGTAGGGGAATGGGATTGTCTTGGCGCGATAAATATAAAAAACTGTTAAATCCTCGATTTGCCAATTTCTTTGTTGGGAATAATTTTGTACCAAATCCGAGTGGTAATGTTGTATCGTTCCGGCCTATAGACATAGATTACTTTAGGCGCAATTATTACCCCGAGTATAAGCATAAGAATGAGAACCATTCATCTAATATCGTATTTCTACCAAGGGGTTGGGAGGTAATGGACGAAAAGAAGGATTTGGTAGCGTTTTATAATGACTTGATCGAGCATGTTATTAGGCATGCGGATCAAGAAGACGATGTTCTAGAACTGTTCAGTGATTTTTTTCGCTATGAGCAGTTCCGGCATGGATTGAGGAATGAGATGGTCACAATAAATACGTATTATTTTACCCCAGAAGAATATCGTGCGATTTGTACGATTTTAATTAACCAAATTAATAGGTTGTTAGAAAAACATAAATTAAGGTTTGATTATGAAATATCTGATTGCGAATTCAGGCTTACTAGATTGGTTAAGGTAAATCACGTTAAGGTAAATATACCTGAGAAAACTAGGGTAAGGACAGTTATTGATCAGGCAGAGCAAGCTCTAGAAAGTGCTTTTTATGATCAGATTCCTGGTTTGATAGGCAAAGCTTTGGAGGTACAGTTGAAATCTGTGTTTAAAAAACATCACTTAACCCTGAAAGATAATGATGGTAAAATGAAGGCAATAGATGCTATTCAAAATCCGAATTTGAAAAGTTTAGGGAATCTACTCGAAGAGTTTAAGAATCAAAAGTTCCATGAGGATTCTGAACGTAACAATGAGATTCATCGCTTAGTGAATGCTTTAGAAGAACCTCTTAAAATAAGCAATTTTATTCGCCCCATATGGGGCATGAGGTGCAATGTTAGTGTACATCCTTCAGTAGATGATGAAAACGAACGCAAGAATCAGTTATCGGTATTAAAGAGACATCATGCGGAATTGATCTTGAATGCAGGCATTACTTTAAGCAATTTTATCTACGAGTGCTTTTTGGCGAACGATGATAACGAGGCAACTTTGAGCGCCCACCCCCAATCAAAATAACCTCTTTTTTTATAGACCCATTCCTGCATAATTTCGTGCGCAAGGGTATCTGTTTATTCAAGTTGTA
>JAKSVZ010000002.1 GCA_024407725.1 Opitutales bacterium | reverse complement strand
ATCCAAAACAAAAACGTACAAAGAAGAAAATACAGGATGTTGCGGCGAGAGAACATGGCTACAAACCTCCCCGTGCGCTCATTTCGCTCAATTGCTTTTGCAAAGCTGATTGAAACTCAATCCTATCGTTATCGCTTGGACGATAACCACTGGTTTCGGGCTGCAAAGACACACGACCCAATTGATCCAACCCCCAAGTTGCCTTCTGTCCATCAGAAAACGTAACCGAACCATTGACCAGCATTCCCGGACGTGTAACGGGATCCAAAGATACGGTTACCGAGCCCTTACCTGTATCCACCAACGATCCCTCTAAAGGAGCTTCTGATTGCTTATTAGGTTTGGATTCAGCAGGTTGAGGGAACTGCAAATGCAGATCATCCATCAAAAAGCGCGTTTCTAGGTAGGTTAAGTGTTTGGAAAAGTTTTCCTGAATTTTAGATTGCAACTCACCGATGGAATGCAATTCGTTCATCCAGCGACGCATTTGAGCTATTTGCTCATCAGAAAACGAAGCATTATTCATGATTTACTCATTAATTTTTGCTGCAAAAACTGCACGGTTTGTTTTGTCATACGTTCCCGCTGTATGGCTCCTTCAACTGCCTTACAAGCATGAATCACGGTTCCATGATCCCGTCCACCAAAAGCGTTTCCTATTTCTGCCAAAGAATCGCTTGTCAGTACACGACATAAATACATAGCGATTTGCCGCGGAAATGCAATCTTTGCTAACCGTCGCTTGTTAAGCAAATCCGGTAGGGATAAATGATAAAAATCGCAAATTGCCTTTTGAATATCCTCAATGGTTACGCGAGTTGCTAATTCTTCCTGAAAGATATCTTCCAGCATTTCATCTACTTTTTCCAACGATAAGGATGCTTGATGAAGCAACTGCTGGTAACTGGCAATACGGTTTAATGCGCCCTCCATTCGCCGCACATTGCTTACGACCCGCTGCGCCAAATGTTCCACAATATCACGCGATAACGTTAACCCCATCTGTTTAACTTTATGCAATAAAATAGCTACCCGTGTTTCAAAATCTGGTGCTTTTACATCGCACACCAACCCCCATTGAAAACGCG
Source organism: Opitutales bacterium (assembly GCA_024407725.1). Taxonomy (GTDB): domain Bacteria; phylum Verrucomicrobiota; class Verrucomicrobiia; order Opitutales; family UBA9783; genus UBA3869. The sequence goes on along the minus strand of JAKSVZ010000002.1, from coordinate 82,257 downwards.
AAACCAAACGCCCTTCAAGGTTTGAAATTTCCGAGGCCGGTCGATCGCTACACAGAACAATTTGCCGCCTAGAATCAAACAGTTCATTGAACGTATGGAAAAACTCCTCTTGAATACGCTCCTTGCCTGATAAAAAATGAATATCATCGATCAGCAGCACATCCATACTACGGTATTTGCGACGAAATAACGGCAGTTTGTTCTTTTGAATCGCATCAATAAAATCATTCGTAAAACGCTCGGTGGTTACGTAACTAATGCGCGCATTGGGTTGATGCTGCAAAATATGGTTGCCAATAGCTTGCATCAGATGGGTTTTACCCAAACCCGTATTGCCGTGGATAAACAATGGATTATAAGCTCTACCCGGCGAACTGGCTGATGCTACCGCCGCTGCATAAGCTAATTGATTGGCAGCTCCAACAATAAAATTTTCAAAAGTATGATGCTCCAAAAGCCCACAATGATTAGGATCCTGCTTTTGGGTAGTAACCACACGCTGGTTATTATGCGCGTTATGCGCTTTGTCCTCTTCCTCTACCTCTCCCGACTTAAAAACAACCGTCACTGGGTGTCCTGCTAGCTGCATAACGCTTTGCTCGATGACATCGCGATAATTCTTATCCAACCAATCCGACGCAAAGGTCGTATCCGTTACCAACACCAAACGATCCGCTGTATACTCCGCACATTGCAAGGGTTGAAACCAGATTTTATAGGTATCCCCCGAAAAGCGTTTTTGCAGCGTCTGTTTTAACTCGTCTAAAAAATTACTCACAATACCCTTCGGTTCTACACTTCCCTGTATCTTAATCGTTTGCAAGTCCAATCCAATCAACATTCTTGGCTCACAAGCGACTGCAAAAACGGCTCCTATGGCATAATCGCAAACCATAAGACAATCCTTGTCCTCTAAGTTTAACAATTCTGTTTTTAGCTTTTGTTTTTTGCAGACTATTGACAAGAAAAACTTATTAACAACTTATCAACACCAAGGCCGAAGCACTTCTAACTTGCTTTTTTCCCTCTGTTCGAACATAAAAATTTTATTGGAAGCCTTGGATTCAGATTTTTTTAATCACCCAACCCTTTGGGTCGCGCAACAGCTCATTGGAGCCCGTTTATGCAGGCGTACTCAACAGGGAGTACTCATGGATACGATTGTTGAAACAGAGGCTTATTTAGGTCAAGAAGACCTTGCTTCCCATGCTCGTTTTGGTAAAACCAAACGCAACGCCCCTATGTATGCCGCAGGAGGCATTTGGTATGTCTACCTCTGTTATGGGATGCATTGCATGCTCAATGTGGTTACCGAAGCGGAAGGACACCCTGCCGCCGTCCTCATTCGGTCGCTAAAAACTCATTCTGGCCCTGGAAGGTTAACCAAAGCGTTTTCTATCACACAGGCCTTTAACGGATTACCTTGCGCCCCTCATTCCGACCTATGGCTGTTGCCTGCTATCGAAAAATTACCCTTTGTAACTACCCCACGCATCGGCATTAACTATGCCGGATCTATCTGGGCCAATAAACCTTATCGCTTTATTGCTAAAGGCGTCTAAAAAGAACAAAAACGCTTCTAAAAAATATAACCCAGTAAGGGAGAAAATTACTGGCAATAAAAAAAAGCAGAGCTCATTATGAGCTCTGCCTCCTTGAGTTATTGATAAATCAACTCTTCTTATTTATTGGTCACCTTATTGAAGATTCCACGGTGTCCTTGTGTTGGGCGCGCAATGCTACCATGACGACGTGAGTTGTGGAATAAAGGCGAAGATTTCTGTTGTTCAACAACTACTGGCTTTTCAGCTACTTTTACAGGTTCTGCAACCGTTTGTTCAGCGACAGGAGCTTCAGCTACCTTAGCGGGTTGAGCCGAGGTCTTGTTGCCATTCCAGCGATCTAACAAGTTGGAACGATGGCTGTGACCTTTTACTGCTTTACCATTGTTGGCTTTTCCGTTAACGCGCTTTGCGTTCTTAACGTTCTTAGCATCACGTTTGGCTTTTAATAACTTCTCATTCTTAGCTTTTTCGATAGCCAATTGACGTTCTTTCATAGCAGCTTCTGCAGCCAATTGTTCTTCAGCTAAAGACTTACGTTCGTAAACGACAACACCATCTTTTAGGATTGTATCCACTTGGTTCTTTTCGTTACGAGAACGCCATACTGTGATTTGCATAACATCAACACAGTTGGTCTTTTCAGTCTTACGATCGGTCTTTTTAATGGTTACTGAGAAATCAACTCCGTATCCTAATTTACCGTTTGGCAATACTTCGTTAACTTGAACGAAGATTTCAGCGCAACCACCCCAAGCGTATTGATAACCTTTGGCGATATCTACAATTATTTTAACATTAAAGGTGCTACCGTCGGTTAATAAATCTTGGAAGAAGAAGTTCTTCAAGAAATCACGGCTGCATAGGGCTGCATAGGTACGAATATGCCACTCTTCGTTTTCGCCGAAGAATTTACGGACATGTTTGCACAGGTTTTCATAAGCATTGCCTTCTGTGGACCATTTTTCTTCGTTAGCAAACGTCCATTGAGCGGCGTCAATGCAACGACCTTGGTAAACTTCAATTTTCTTGGAGCCCAAATCGCTGATAAAAAGCAATTCATTAGCTTTAGATACATCCGAACGACCAAACAAATCTAATGATTTGTCGCTGGTAGCATATTTGGTGTTATCCAATTCTGCACGGATTTTTGAGTTGGTGCTTGCATTCCGCAATGCTTCTTCGCGAACCAATCCACCCAAGCGGATGTCAACTTCGTTCGCGCAGGCAATACCGCTTGTAAGCACGATCCCCATCATGAGAGCCTTTTTCAAGTAAGGTTTTTCTGTCATTTTAGTCATCTTCGTTTTTCCTCAATTATTGAATTCTTAGATTTTTTACTAAATACTATATTTAAAATTATTTAAAGACAAAAATACGTGATGTCAAGCTTTCGTTGATTTTTTGTTTTTAATAAACTTCTAGAGAAAAGTATTTTATTTTTATGGTTTATCTATAAGATAGTACCTTAAATGATGTCAAGCTTTTCTAAACAATATGATATTTGCGTGATTGGTAGCGGCCTAGCAGGGTTAACGGCAGCCAATCGGCTAGCAAAATGTGGTCATTCTGTTTTATTGTTGGAGCAACACACCCAATTAGGAGGATTAGCAGCTTACTTTAAACGCCCCGGTGGATATACCTTTGATGTATCGTTGCATGGATTTCCAGTAGGAATGATTAAATCGTGTCGGCGTTATTGGAATTCCGCCATTGCCGATGCCATTGTTCCTCTGAAACGCATTCGGTTTGTTAATCCTCAGTTTCAAATTGAAACGCCTTTTGATCGTGTCGACTTTACCCATCAATTGATTCACACCTTTCACATTCCAGCAGAAACAGTTGAGCGGTTCTTCAACCATCTACGGGCCATGAATTTTTACGATGCAGACACCCGTACTACCGGCGAACTGTTTGAAACCTTCTTTCCTAACCGTCCAGATGTTCATCGATTACTGATGGAACCGATTACGTACGCCAATGGTTCCACGCTCGATGATCCGGCTATTACCTATGGGATTGTGTTTTCCAATTTCATGAGCCAAGGAGTATATACCTTTAAAGGAGGAACCGATCGCTTGATTCAAATGATGACTGACGAATTGCGCGCCAATGGGGTTACCTTAATGCCCCATGCGACCGTTCAGGCGATTTATACTCAAGACAAGCAGGGTGTTCCAACCGTTGCGGGGGTTCAGGTAAATGATCAAACCATTGAATGCAAGGCGGTTTTATCGAACGCCAATCTAAAGACCACGGTATTGCAGTTGATCAACCCTGATATATTGCCGGATGATTTCCGGAAAGAAACAGAAAAGGTACGCCTCAATAACAGTTCATGCCAAGTATATATAGGTATTAAAGAATCGGAAAGCATTCCGAACATTGGGGATTTAATCTTCACCTCCAGCGCGCCCCTATTTTCTAGTGCGGAACTTAAGGCAAAACACACCCAAAGTCGTACATTTTCGGTTTATTATCCAGGGACTCGTCCTGATTCGACCACACCGCGTTACACCATTGTAGCCTCGTCTAATGCCCTATGGCAGGATTGGGCATCGCTCACACCAGCGGAATACCAAAGTGAAAAAGAACGTTTAAAGCAAGACACTCTGGAAGCTTTATCGGCATTCATTCCTCATGTGGAGCAAAAAATCGGCTGGATTGAATGCGCTACCCCGCGCACCTTTAACCGTTATACCCAACACCTAGAAGGGGCTTCGTTTGGAACCAAATTTGAGGGACTCAAAATATCCATGAATCTTTCCGATTATGTTCATGGGTTGTATCATGCTGGATCGGTAGGAATCATTATGTCGGGATGGCTAGGAACCATTAATTATGGGGTCATCACTGCCGACAAAGTTGATCGGTATGTACGCCAACAAAATTAAAATAGCCCAAACCGTACGTTATGTTTAATACCCTCCAACGCTATTTGATGCGTCAGTTTTTGGTAGCGTGTGCCAGTACGGTTTGCTTATTTGTATTTATCTTAATCATAGGGAATGCCGTAAAAGAAGTGCTGCCCATGCTAGCGAGCGGCAAAATTCAACTGCCGTTCTTCATTGACATTCTGTGGCACTTAATCCCTTCGATGATTGCTTACTCCCTGCCATTGGGGGTATTAACCGCCACGCTGTTGGTGCTCGGAAGGCTTTCATCCCACAACGAACTGCTGGCAATGAAGGCATCCGGTATTAGTCCGTATACAATTATTGCCCCGTTTTTATTTTTAGCCTCCTTAGGCACCTTATTTACCTTGATCGTCAACTTTCATTGGGGGCCTCATTCCATTGTTTATTACCGAACCGCATTAACCAACCTGATTCGCCAAAAGCCTCTGCAGTTCATTCAAACTGGTACGTTTGTAAAAGATTTCCCTGGCTATGTGTTTTTTATTGAGCAAAAGCATCGGGATTGGGTAGAAAACTGCTGGCTGTGGGAATTGGACGGAAGTCAATCCTCGGGGGTTAATATGGCACTGCACGCAAAAAAGGGATTGTTGCGCTACGATAACAAAAGCAATCGCTTACTGTTCACCTTGCTCAACGGTTCCGGCGAAAAATATTTAATGCAATCGGGCGACACCATTCATACGCAACCCATTGCGTTTACAAGCACAGAAATAGCGCTCCCGTTATCGCATCTATTGGGCAATCTATTCTTTAGAAAGCGCTTAGGGCACATGACCTTAACTGAATTGCGCGGCGAATTTGCCCGAGCACACTCCCTAAAAGAAAAGGTATTGGCTCGGCTTGAAATCCAAAGAAATGCTGTTTTTGGCTTCGGAATTCTAGCCATGATTCTGATTGCCATTCCCCTCAGCATTCGCTTTAGCCGAACCGAAACCTCTATCAACCTTGTTTTGGCTATTGGACTAGCTATGGGCTTTTATACCCTTATCATGGCAATTTCTTGGCTGGAAGCGGCTCCGCAATGGCGCCCTGATTGGTTAGTATGGATTCCACCGATTGCTTTATGGTTGATTGCTATTCCCCTACTCAAGCGCATTATTCAACATTAATTCCGCAGCCTATCAGGTTTATGCTTGCTGATCGACATGAACTATTGTAAAAAGATACTACAAATTGTTTTTACATTCTCTGCAATTTGGATCTTAAGCACTATGGTCAATCAACGGGGAGTTAGCACTACATTAAAAAGCATGGAGGAAGTAACGGCCTATATTCAACCGTCGCTTAAGCTTTATGCTCCCAACGATATTTTGTGTATTTTCGATATCGACATGACGCTACTGCAACCGAAACATCCTGCTGCTTATGCCCCAAATGTACGTAAGCATTTAGCGATTTATCACGATATCCAACGGCATTATCCAACCATGGATACTTCGCTTCCCTTTTTATACAACTTCCTGCTTCCCCAACGCTTAGTGGATGAAGGGATTTATCCCTTGTTGCAGGTCGTTCGTTCAAAGGGGATTAAGGTAATTGCCCTAACCGCCACGCTAACAGGAGATTTTGAAGGTCGATCCGTTGAAGACCTACGGTATCAATCGCTGAAAGAAAAAAAGCTATCGTTCGATGATTCGTTCGCGGAATCCTATCTGGTTTTTAATACCTTACCGATGTACCGTGGCAATTATCCAACGTTTTACAAAGGGGTTTTGTTTTCCAACAGCGAAAAGGGTACAACCAACAAAGGCACGGTGCTATGCGCATTCTTGAAAAAGCTGCAATTGAACCCCAAATGTATCATTTTTGTGGATGATCGTGCGCAAAATTTAACCGACGCGTATGATGCGCTCAAGCAGGATTTTCCACAAACCCAACTGCTCGGCATTGAATACGTCGGCGCTGAGGATTATTGCCCCGAGGAAATTTCGGCTGAGGATTTTAAGGCTTTTTGGTCCAATTGTTTTGAAAAAGCCTGCCATTTGCCTTACGCCGATACCCAAGCATCCCTGTCGCTGAACGAAAAGCTATAAGGCTATAATAAGCCCTAATGTTTTAACCCTTTTGTCTCATGGTAATTTGTGCTAGGCTAGAATCATGAAACAATTGGTTTTGTTACGACACGGAGAAAGTCTTTGGAATACGGAAAACCGTTTTACCGGATGGACCGACATTGATCTTTCCCCAAAAGGCATACAAGAAGCGAAACAAGCGGCGAAATTGTTAAAAGAAGCGAAGTTTTCGTTCGATCGTGCCTATACCTCTGTGTTAAAGCGCGCCATTCGTACGCTATGGCTTGTTTTAGATGAGCTCGACCTGATGTGGATTCCGGTTGAACGCTGTTGGCGGCTCAACGAACGCCATTATGGGGCGTTGCAGGGGTTGAATAAAACCGAAACTGCCGACCGTTATGGAGCCGAACAAGTTCATTTGTGGCGCCGAAGCTATGATGTACAACCGCCTAAGTTGGAACCATCGGACCCTCGATATCCAGGTTCTGACCCACGTTATGCCGGTGTTCCAATCGCAGAAATCCCTACGGGAGAATGTTTAAAAGATACGCTCGACCGCTTATTGCCTTACTGGAACGCTACGTTAGCACCCGCTATTCAATCGGGTCAGCGCATCATTATAACGGCTCATGGGAACTCACTCAGGGCATTGGTACAGCATTTAGACCATTTATCCAACGATACCATTGCGCAATTGAACATTCCTACCGGTATTCCCTTAGTTTATGAACTAGAGGACAATTTGACCCCTATACGCCATTACTATTTGGGCGATGCCGCGGCGGTAGAAAAGGCACAGCAAGCAGTTGCCAACCAAGGAGCAGCATCCAAGGGTACCCCTCAACGCACCTAAATGAAAAACGGCACGTACCATAAGGTTTACCAACGCATTCCCTCGTTGAAAGGGAAAGAGTTGGATCAAAACCTACAGTACCTAGATCAAGAACACGACCTACTAGCTTCCATCTTTAACCTACTCCAAGAAGCCATTGTACTCACCAACGCCACCGGAGACATTGAATTTTACAACCTGGCGGCGCAACGCTTATTGGGGTTGCCAAAGGATTACCGCAAAGCTACCCCCTTATGGCATTGGATTCCGCTGCTAAAGCCGTTGTTTACCAAGCCGAAATCCATTGTTCCCGATGTGATTGCCAAAGAAACCGAATTGACCTATCCCGAAAAGCGTTGGGTGCGGCTTCACATGCAATATTTTCGAGCCAATGCCACTCGCCATCAATTTATCATCCTGCTTCAGGATATTACTCAGGAGCATCAAGCGTCGGAAGAACAACGCTTGCAGGAGCGTTTTGATGCCATCACACAATTAGCTTCTGAGGTAGCGCATGAGTTAGGCAATCCTTTAAACTCCATCCACATTCATTTGCAGCTCCTAAAACGTTCGTTGCAAGCTAACAACCCATCGCCATCGACCCGCCAATCAATTCAGGTGTGTTTAGACGAAATTCAACGCCTTAACGAAATCATTCAACATTTCTTGCAAGCGGTACGCCCTCAGGCTGTTCAACTGCAAGAGGGGTTGGTTACATCGGTTCTCAATTCCGTTTTGGCAGTACTCAAACCTCAACTAGATGACCTCAATATTAGCGTTGAGTTGAATATCCCGAAGGCCTTGCCATCCATTGAGCTCGACAAACCTCGTTTACAGCAGGTGTTTTTCAACGTCCTAAAAAACTCCATTGAGGCAATCGGCAGCAAGGGTTGGATCCGCATTACGGGTCAACAAGATGGGCGCTACCTAACATTAGCGTTTGCAGATTCCGGCTGTGGTATTTCGGGTGCTCAAACAACCCAAATGCTCTCTCATACGCCTGAATCGCATAAGCCGAATGGGCATGGAATTGGAATGCTGATCATCCGCCGCATCATGCAGGAACACAACGGATGGGTAGAGATTGAAAGCAAGGAACACACAGGGTCGATTTTATACCTCAAATTCCCGCTGCTGAACCCTTCGTTTTTCAAATTAGACACCCAAAACAACAACCCTTCGGACGCATTATAACGCCCGAATTTAGGTTGCCTATTGCAGCCGCTTGGGTACACTGATTGACAATAATTTATGACAACATCCGACACCCTTTCTTTAAGTGAACTCAACGAGCAAATTCAAGCACACAGTGGGTGGATTGAACAGTTGAAGCTGGAAATTTCCAAAACCTATTTGGGAGATAGCCATGTACTCGAAGGATTATTGATTGGTTTATTGGGTAATGGACACGTGTTGCTGGAAGGACTGCCAGGTTTAGGGAAAACCCTGCTGATCAAAACCTTAGCGCAGGTCTTTAAATTGCAGTTCAACCGCATTCAATTTACGCCTGATTTACTGCCTTCCGATATTACCGGAACGCTAATCTATAACCCAAACGCCGGTAGTTTTACCACCAAAAAGGGGCCTATTTTCACCCATATCTTATTGGCAGATGAAATCAATCGTGCACCATCAAAGGTACAAAGCGCTCTGTTAGAAAGCATGCAAGAGCACCAAGTGACGTTAGGAGACACAACGTATGCGTTACCCAAACCCTTTTTTGTGCTAGCGACCCAAAATCCTATTGAGCAAGAAGGAACCTATCCGTTGCCAGAAGCGCAAATCGACCGCTTTATGTTGCAATTAGAGGTAACGTATCCGTCCAAAGAAACTGAGCTAAAAATCCTTAAAACTCAAAGTCAATTGCAGGCTCCTGAACCGGTCAATGTGCTCTTTTCCGAAAAAGAAATTTTTGAAACCCAACGGTGGATCGATAAGATTTACATCGATGCTAAAATTGAAAACTACATTGTCGATTTGGTTCAAGCAACCCGTACGCCTGAGGATTACCATTTGGAGACTATTAAACCCTTGCTGCGCTTTGGCGTATCGTCTCGTGGAGTCATTGCACTCGCGATTGCTGCTAAAGTCCATGCGTTCTTACAAGGTCGTGGGTATGTAGTCCCGCAAGATGTTAAGTCGGTTGCCTTCCCAGCTTTGCGTCACCGTATTAACTTATCTTACGAAGCGGAATCGGATAAGGTAACCAGCAACCAAATCATTACCAAGATTTTAGAAACCATCCCTGTTCCGTGACCCCAGAAGACGCAGCTGTAAGCGCAATTATTAAAAAAATTCGCGCTGTTCATTTAACAAACCGAGTTAAAACAGAAGGCGGTTTGTCTGGCACCTACAGCAGTACCTTTAAGGGCAACGGATTGGTGTTCGACTCCTTACGTCCGTATGCCTTTGGAGATGATATCCGCTCAATCGATTGGAATTCAACCGCCAAACTGAATAAGCCGGTGGTTAAGATTTTTTGCGAAGAGCGGGATTTAACCCTTCTGGTGGTTATGGATATCAGCGGATCGGTTGCATGCGGAACCGGCATATCCAAACGCCAATTTGCAACCGAAATCGGAGCTACTTTGGCCTTTTCTGCGTTAAAAAATCGCGACCGTGTGGGGTTATGCTTATGCTCCGACCACATCGAAACGTTTATTCCTCCCAAAAGGAGCCCAAACCAACTCTATACCTTTATTCGCAAAGGGCTGTTCTTCCAAGCGCAACACCAACAAACCGATTTAGTAAGTAGCCTGCAAGCCTTGATGCAATTGCTGAAAAAACGGTCGATTGTATGCGTTTTGTCTGATTTCATCCAACCGGCATCGGCTGACCAAGATAAGTTGTTCAAAACGCTCCGTCGGATCAAACAAAAGCATGACCTGTTGTGCATCCGTTTAGAAGATCCGCGCGAACAAACGCTACCCAATGTAGGATTTATTGCTTTAGAGGATGCAGAAACCCAACAAACGCTTTATGTGGATACCGGAAATGCACACACACGCGCTGTTTATGAACAACATCAAAAGGCTCAGTGGCAGGCATTCGAAAAAGCAAGTCAACAGTACGGGGTTCGTATGTTAACCCTCACCAACCAACAACCGTATATAAACGCCCTTAATCTATTTATTCAGCGTAAATCCTAATGGCTAAACTTCGTATCGTTATTTGCTGCTTAGCACTTTGCTGGAACTTGCCTCTAAGCGCTGCTGCACTTCCATCCAACGCATTAGGTCAAGCACCCGACCCAAGCGTTACGTTTGATCCAAATCAAAAAGCCAATGATTTTTCCATAACCGACACTTTGCTGCCTCTCCGTCCTGCCGAACCGCTTGGTTCTCCCTTACTGCTTTATGGAGTGCTCCTGTTACTACTCCTGTGCTTAATCGGTTATTTGGGTTATCGGCGGATGCATAAAAAACCAACTGTAACGGTATCCATTACCCCATTAGAAGCGGCACTCCAGCAGTTAAAAAACGCCAAACAGTATATAGATGCCCCCGATCCAAAACTGCTAGGATTTGCGCTATCCGACGCCTTACGTTTGTACCTATCCCAAACTTTTCAGTTGCCTGCGCCGGAATGTACAACCGACGAGCTCTTGGTGCAATTACCACATTGCGAACGGCTCAATGACGAATTACGAACGTTGATTACGCAATTTAGCCATGCGTGTGACTTAATCAAATTTACCACCTTGCCCTGCACGCCTTCCGAACGCATGAAACTTTTCCAGCAAGCTGAATTTATTCTAAACAAATCAGAAAAGCTTGCGCATCCAGAACTTTTATCGGAACAACCCAAATCGTAATGACCACCTTTACCTTCAAACACCTTTGGGTTTTATTAAACCTCCTATGGATTCCCGTATGGTATTGGTACGCTGTACGTACGTGGCACGCAAAACGCTTTGTCGCTCATGCATCCACTCAAGCGCTGGTTCCTTTATCCACCAACCCTGTTAAAATCCCTCTGTTGGCGCGCGCCTTATCGTTGGGGTGTATCATCTTAGCACTGGCTCGCCCGCAAATGGTTACCTTATACACCGATAGCGAAAAAAATGGCATCGATATCTTATTGGCGCTTGATTTATCCACCTCCATGCTGGCTCCCGATTTTGTATCTTCCCTTGGCAATCGTACCACCCGTATTCAAGCAGCTAAGAACGTTATTGAAGAATTTATCCGTCAGCGTCCCAATGATCGCATCGGACTTATTTCTTTTGCCCGTTATCCTTACTTGGTAAGCCCCCTGACCTTGCGGCATCATTGGTTGCTGGATAACCTGAAACGGCTGAAGGCAGGACTTATTGAAGACGGAACGGCTATTGGTAGCGCCATCTCCATGGGCATTAACCGCATGAAAGACCAAGCGCACAAAAGTCGGATTATCATTTTACTCACCGACGGGGTTAACAATTGCGGTACGATATCCCCAACCATGGCCGCCAAATTGGCCAAAAGCTTCAATATTAAGATTTATACCATTTTAGTAGGCAATGATCAGGTGCTACCTGCCGACGAATCGGTTTTGTCGGCAATCGCTCAAACCACACAAGGCAAATTCTATCGCGCCTATGATTTCAAAACCCTGCGTATGATTTACCATGAAATCGATACGCTGGAAACCAGCAAACACGCCGCTGAAGATTATCAAACCCAAAACGATTATTTCCAATACTTCCTTTTGTTGGCTGCATTAGGATTAATAACTGAAGCCGTATTGCGTTTGTACCGTTATCGCGTTGTATCATGACCTTTGCATCCCCTAAATTAGGCTTGTTAGCCGTATTGATCAGCCTGTGCGTCAGCGCATGGATGCTAAGCCAACGCTATACCCAACGTAAACGTTTGGCGCGTTGGGGAGCCGCAACCCAAGCGATTGTTCCGCCTCATGAACCGATTCGCCAAGCACTTCGGACGTTCTGTTTGATGCTTGCAATCATAAGTTTTGACCTTGCAATCGCCCGCCCACAATGGGGTTTTCGACTAGAAAAAATACCGCATAGGGGCGTTACCATGCTTTTTGCGCTCGATACGTCCAAAAGTATGCTCGCAAACGATGTTCGACCTAATCGCTTGGAGTTAGCCAAAATGAGCATCCTCGACCTTTCAAAATCCCTCAAGGATAGTCAAGTGGGATTGATTGCGTTTGCAGGTAGCGCCTTTCTCCAATGCCCACCCACAACCGACTTTGGTGCATTCAAAGCCTCTTTGCAGGCCATTAACACCGATACCATTCAACACGGAGGAACCAACCTATCCGCTCCGTTACTGTTAGCCCAAAAGTGTTTTAATCCTCAAGCACCCTACAAACACCTTATGCTGATTACAGACGGTGAGGATTTAAGCGGAACTGTTGGTCATGCCATCGAAACACTCAAAAAGGCGGGCATTGTCGTACATACGATTGGTATTGGAACGGCTCAAGGCGGAAGCATTCTGATCGACGCTCCCAATGGAACGCAAACCTACAAAAAGGACGATCAGGGGAATACCCTTATTACACATTTGGATGAACAGACCCTGAAAACTATTGCATCGGCAACTGGAGGGTTTTACGCGCCGCTGGGAAATGCAGGCGATGGATTACAGCGTATCTATGACCTAGCCCTCAAACAGTTACCTAAAGAAAATTTTGAAAGTATCGAAAAGAAACCGATTGAACGGTACCGTGGGTTTTTATGGGCTACTTTCATTTTGCTTGCCGTTGACCCTTTGTTGTATGCCTTAAGAAGCCGTAAACACGCATGAAACGTTATTATTATTGGCTGTTATGGATGCCTTGCTCTCTAGGGGCTGCTGCTTCTGATACGAGCGATCAGAACCTGCAATCATTGCAGCGCCAATGTCAAACGCATCCCAAAGACTGGAAATGTCATTATAACTTAGCACGTGCCTATGACCAAAACGCCCAATATGACCAAGCCATAGCAGCGAACCATCAAGCGCTTCAACGGTGTCAGCAAAAGGACAAGCAGGGGAACATTTTTTACAACTTAGGACATGCGTATTTTGAAAAAGCAAAATCCTTACAGGGGCAATTACCTGCTAAGATAGCATTGCTAGAAAAAAGCTTACAGGCCTATGATTCCGCTTTGGCGTTTGATAAAACAGCTCAAGATGCTCAGGCCAATCGTTCAACGGTACAAAAGCTATTAGAGGAGTTAAAAAAGGAACAGAGCAAGCAACAACAGCAGCAGGATAATCAGCAACAAAACACCTCGGATAAGAACCAACAAAACCCATCGCGTGATAATCAGCAGCAGCAAGAGGGGCAAAACCAGCAACAGCAACCGCAAGAACAAGCTCAAGAGCCGGCGGCCAACAAGCCTCAACAAGCGCCTCAGGAAGATCAAGCCGAACAAAAACAAAGCCCCAACGAAGAGCAGCAAACCAGTGAATTATTGCTAAAACAAGAGCAACAAAATGAAAAATTGTTCCCTGCACATTTTTCGGCTCCCCAAAACCACGAACCCGTGCTAAAAGATTGGTAATATGAAACGAATTATCGTTTGGATACTAGCGTTAATCGGCTGTGGATGTGCTGTTTTTGCAGACACACAAAAAGTCCTAGAGGTTACAACGCGCATTGAACCTGAGCGTCCTGCGCTCCATCAACCGATATTTTTAATCGTTACCGCTCATCAATCGATTGGGAAATTACAGTACCAATTGCCAACCGTAAAAGATCTAGAAATCTATTACGAAGGTAAATCGATCAATACGCTGTTTATTAACGGCAAGCAAACGCACGAAGAAGCTCTGCATTTCCGTTTACGCCCTAAAAAACCAGGAACGTTTGTCATTCCTTCGTTTCACTGTACGGGCAGCAAAGGATCATTTACGATTCCGGAAATCACCTTTTCGGTCGACGAACCCCTTCCGGTAGCTCGGCAAGAAGGCATTGAATTCCGTTGCACGCATCCCATGCCAACCAAATGGTATGTGGGGCAATGTTATCCGATGAACCTGCAATTAGCCATTAAACCGCATATTCATGGTCAAATTGCCTCCTATCCGACTCACTCCAACGAAGCATTTTCGGCCTTTAAGCTTCCGGATGAACCCAAAACATCCTCCACCACAATCAATGGTCAAACCTACTTAACGCTTACTTGGCCGGCTCTTATAACCGCATTTCAACCGGCTAAAACTAACTTACAAGTTTCCATTGTGATCCAAGTGGATAAGGTGGTAAAATCCAGAAATCCGTTCGATGACCCAACCGATGCATTTTCGATGTTTCAAAGCCTTGGGGTTCATAAACTAGAACCCCTGCAGATAACCACAGAATCCGTTCCGGTCGAAGTGCTACCGTTGCCCACACCCCTTCCTCAGCAATTTTCACAGGGCATAGGACAATTTTCGCTATTACCCTTAAAAATCATTGAAAACGAACGGATTCAAAACGAACCTGTGTCGTTAAGGGTGAGCATTAGCGGAAAGGGGAATTTTTCAGCCATCCAAGCCCCCCAACTACACTACGACTCAACTGTTTGGCGTGCGTATGACCCCAAAGCCGTCTTTGATGCAAAAGACGACTATGGATACCAAGGCGTAATGCAATTTACCTACACGGTTGTTCCGCTTAAAGAAGGCGCTTTACCCTTGCCGTCCGTTGAATTTTGCTACTTTAACCCAGAAACCAAGCAGTACCAAACCCTCAAGTCTGCAGGGCAATTCGTATCGGTTAAACCTGCCATTCGCGCTTCACAACCAACCCCAGTTGTTGCTGCTGCACAACCCATCGTTCAAACAAAAGCAGCTCCTCAACCCAAACCGGTAGCGCCTCATCGTTCATCATTCGACCATCCTAATGTGCTCGGAACCCCTCAATGGATTCATCCGCATACTGCTTGGTTTTGGCCTATCCAGCTGATGCTTGCCTTAGGGTTCATCACCAGTATTTGCTTGTACAAACGCATTCAAAAACCAACGCATCGTACGCACAAGCACTATAAGCAAAACGTTGCGCAATTGGAACAAGACCTTCAACAGGCGTTCCAACAGCAACAAAGCGTAGTCCTTTACGCAACTACCCATGCGCTTATCGAATGCGAACTCACCCATAACGGAAGTTCACTAGAAGCGGCATTGGGAGGGAAACTGACTCAATTAAGTTCCGACCAAATCCAGTTGTTGCGTACCTTAGAGCAACGGTACCAAGAAGGACAATTTGGGCGCCACAATGTACCTATGCCCGATTCCTTAGATGCGATCAAAAACCTTATTCATACCCTCCGATGAAACCTTATTTGTTGTTCCTTTTGTTATTGCCGGGTGTGTTGTCTGCCATCAACCGGTCAGAAGCCGAAGCTGCGTATCAGGCTGGCAATCAACACTTTAGTCATCAGCACTTTAAGCAGGCGATTGAATCCTATCAACAGGCGTTGGCGTTCGGTCAAAGCCCTCAAGTTTACCATAATATAGGACAGGCCTATGCCCATAACGGTCAATACGGATGGGCCTTAGCCTACTTGCTAAAAGCTCAACGGTGCGATCCTCGGTGGCAGGCTAATCGCCAAGCCATTCAGCAGGTGTATACCGAATGCCCTGATTTATATCCCCCTACCTTCCCTTGGTATCATAACGCCTTTACGTTTTTAACCGATACCGCTTGGCGATGGATCGCTGCAGGTGCTTTTTGGGTCTGTGCTGTATTTTTAACGCTCTATTTTTTAGGCAACAAACGGACTTATTGCTTGGCATTATCTCTCCTGTTCGGAGGTATAGGCTTAACTACAAGCATGGGGATAATGGTTAACGCTCCTTATCGCTCCTTGTGCATATTGCCTGAAAAAACCACTGGGTATTTTGCCCCCAGCACTCAAAGCCCAACGCGTTATCAATGGCCTATAGGAACCTTTTGTTGGATTAAAGCTGAACAGGCAGATTACTACTTTGTCAGCACCTTAACCGGCGAAGATGGCTGGATTTTGAAAAAACATTTGTTTTCATTACGCTAAATGCACGCATTGTTAAAAATGATTACTGGGACGTTTTGCTCCCGTATTTCAGGATTTTTGCGCGATATCCTCTTGTTTTCCATGCTGGGAGCATCCATGGAAACATCCGCATTTTTAATTGCGTTTGCTATTCCTAATCTGTTTCGTCGACTCTGCGGAGAAGGAGCCTTAAGCGCTGCGTTTATCCCCGTGTTTTCTAAACGTTATGCGCAACATCCCATCACAGCCGCTAAATTTTTAAACATTTTTTTCTCCAAATTCGGTGTGTATTTAGGCGTTTCAACGGTATGCGTGGGTATCTTTTTACGGTTATTGATGCGCGGCATATCCTGTTCTAAATGGCATGTGGTTTGCGAATTAACCACCCTCATGCTGCCTTATCTATGGTTCATTTGTACCGCAGCCTTACTGAATGGTGCTCTAAACGTATTAAATGCCTTTGCTATCACAGCCTTTTCGCCTATTTTACTCAATCTGAGCATGATTCTAGGTATCGCTTGTTGCGGGCTATATTCTACCCCAATGCAATGGGTGATGGTGCTATCGTTAAGCGTTGTAATCGGTGGATTTTTTCAATGGATTCTACCCAAAGGGCAACTCAAACGCAAAGGTTATCCTTTTAGCTGGTGTTGGGAACCCGATGAGGGCTTTACCGAAGTATGGCATCTATTTGTCCCCAGCATTTTGGGGGTCGCTATTTACCAAATCAATGCCCTTTGTGGACGGTTATTTGCCTATGCTATTGACCCAACCAGCGTTTCGTTCTTATACCTTGCTAATCGTTTCCTAGAGCTTCCGTTAGGCCTGTTTGCCTTTTCCATCATCTCCATCCTACTTCCAAAACTGTCGTTGTCCATCGCTCAAAAAGACGCGCAGCATACCCACCAATTGCTCCACAATCATATTCAACTGCTACAGTTGCTATTAATCCCATCAGCCATCGGCCTTGCGTGTTTAGCAAGCCCCATCCTTAATGTGTTCTTTTGCTGGAATCGTTTTGCAAGTCAATCGGTTGAACAGGTGGTTCCTCTGTTGCGGATTTTTACCATTGGACTTCCCCTGTTTGGACTAACCGCGCTATTCGCCCGTATTTTTTACGCCCATCACGAAGCCATGATTCCGGTAAAAATCAGCTTTTTTACCTTCATTGTCTATTTAATCAGCGCTTTGGGGCTATCCCACTTCTTTCAAGTTCCTGGGTTGGTTTGGGCATCCGTCGTCAGCAATGGATTACAGCTGTGGCTACAAATCCGCAGCATCCAGCACCAATACCCAAATTTGAAGGTTAGCTATCGATCCCTGCTGCAAGTTCCTTGGATCAGCAATATCCTTTTGGGGGTATTCTTAGTCTTTGTTAATCGGCAAATTCCTTGGGCCTACGATAAACTACATGATACGCTTTATTTAGGGGGTGTTATCAGCGTAAGTCTGTTGATCTATGGACTGGGATTGTTAACGTTAGAACGTAAGTATTTTGCGCTCCTGCAACCCTTATGGAACCGCTATCTACAGAAAAAACGTTAAGCCTTATGGGGATGTAAAAATCCGCGGTCTCCTAGCGTGTTTATAAAAAACTCCAAAAATTGACGTCCAAAGTCCGTTGTGTATCTATGCTCGGTTAACGCTTGTTGGGCGTTGCGTTTAACCGATAACGATTGATAAGTCCATCGATACATCTGTTTGATATCCGCAATCGCTTCATGCGTAAATCCTCGCCGCTGTAACCCTACCAAATTTAACCCCGATAGATCATCACGGCTCCAAGCAATAACGAACGGCGGAATATTTTGGGTAATAGCGGATTGCCCCGAAACAAATGCGCTTTCGCCAATATGCACCCACTGGTGAATAACAACATGGCCGCTTAAACACGCATAATCGTGAACAACGACATGACCGGCCAACAATACCTGATTGACCAGAATGCAGTAATTGCCAATCTCACAATCATGACCAACGTGTGAAAAGGCCATCAGGAGGCAATCATGACCGATGGTTGTGTTTTGATTCGGCTTTGACGAGCGATGAATCGTAACCCCTTCGCGAATCACCGTACGTGCGCCAACCGATACGCCACTATCGAAATCGAAAGCTGCAGGAATGATTTGCGGGTCGTCTCCCACAATCGCTCCTGAATGTACCTCCACCTGATCTTCTAAAATCACGCCTCGTTTTAAGACCACATGGGAATCCAACCGAACCTGCTGCCCTAGTTGGACGCCTCGCTCAACGACACAAAAGGGACCAATGATCGTCGATTCGGGTACCGTAACCGACGGATCAACTTGTGCTGTTGGATGAATCATACGCTTTGGATGGTTTTAACGCTTATCAGCTCATTGGCGGGTTAAGCGAAAATGTTCAACATGTATCTGCGCGTCTTCGCTAAAATTCAAATGCAACGACCATTTGTGCTCTATGGCTTGAATCGAATCCTGATAATGCCCTAACCAGTAGGTTTTCACTAACGGGTTCACCACCACCTTAAAGCTTAACGGGGCTTCCGGTATGCTCTGCCGTTGTTCCCATAACGCCGTTTGTACCTTCATCCACAAAAACCAAAATGATTGCAGTTTCCCTTCACCGTTGCAGTAACAACACGGGGCATATAATTGGCTATGCAAGCTCTCTGTATGCCGTTGACGCGAAATTTGCATCAACCCTAGCTGGGTCAGGGGAAATACCTGCGTATGTACTTTATCGGTTTCCAATTCCTTCTGAACAAATTCAAACAACAAGCGGCGGCTCTTTGCCTGCTTCATATCCACAAAGTCAACAATGGTTACCCCCCCAATGTTGCGCAAACGAATTTGACGGACAATCTCGCGAGCTGCTTCCAAATTAACTTGGAAAATAAAGGTTTTGTTCTCCCCACCTTTGTGCGACGACGTATTGACATCCACCGCTGTTAACGCTTCGGTTTCTTGGATGACAATTTCACCGCCTGAGGGCAATGGAACGCGGGTCGCTAGGGTTTGCTCAATTTGACATTCAACATTGAAACGCTCAAAAATCGGAATCGAATCCCGATACAGTTTAATTTTCTTAAGCATGTGCGGAGCAATCTCCTTTACACGCTCGGTAATAAACGCAAAATCCGCTTCGTTATCAACCAAAACGCGATCCACATCATCCGTTAACACATCGCGCACGACCCGTTCCAACAACGTTGGTTCGGTGTATAACAAACAGGGTTCCTTGGCTTCCGCCAGCTTGGCTTTGATACGACGCCACGTGTTCAATAACACCTGCAAATCGCGCACTAAATGACGCATCGGACACCCATTGCTCGCCGTACGGAAAATCACCCCCATATCATTGGGAAGCGTTAATTTTTTTAAAATACCCTTGAGGCGTTCGCGTTCGTGTTTGTTCTCAATTTTTTTAGAAATACCGCATTGAACCGAACAAGGCGTAAGGATTAAATAACGTCCCGGCAAGGTAATATGGGTGGTTACCCGAGGACCCTTGGTGCCAATACAACTTTTGATGGCTTGCACAATAATGTCGGAACCAATCGGAAAGCGCTCCGGTACCATATCAATGGTGGCTGATGAGGCAGATTTACGCTCTTCTCGATTGATAATTTCAATCTCATCATCGTGATTATGCTCATTGTACCCTTCACCATTGAGGCAAGGAAGGATATCCCAATAATGCAAAAAAGCGTTCTTTTCTTGCCCAATATCAACAAAAGCCGCCTTTAATCCTGACTCTAGATTTTGAATTTTTCCCTTAAAAATCGATCCAAACAGTTGCTGGCGATCCGTTTCGGTTTCAAACGACTCTAGGATTCCATTAACCGAAACCGCAACGCGTTTGTGGCTTAATACGCCATTGATAAAAACTTCCGTAAAGCGTTTATCCCTTTTGAATAAATCAAGAATACGCTTAAAAAGGTTTTGCTCTTTCGAACGTTGTTCTGCGGCTGTTTGAATCGCTTTCTTATTAACGGTTACGGGGGTTTCTTTTGGTTTTACTTGATAACAAATAGTATCTGCCAGTTGTTTTTGATTACTTTCAGACATGGTAGGCTCATATAAGACTAATGGTTTCTATTCAGACAAACGGAAGCGATACACACTCTGCACTAAGCCTTGACTAAAAAAGCACATAAGCATAAAGGATCCACCATAGCTCAAAAAGGGGATGGATATCCCAGTAATAGGCATAATCCCTAGTGTCATCCCAACGTTAATCCAAACATGCATTGACATCAATAGGGCGATTCCAACACACAAATAGTATCCAAAGAGATCCCTTGCTATTAATGCAATACGTAAAGTATTCAAAATTAAAATTCCATAAAGTGCAAATACAAAATACGTACCCCATAAACCGGTTTCTTCTGCGAGCACTGAAAAGATAAAGTCATCCAACGAAGTAGCTTTGGGTAAAAACCCCAGCCGCGATTGCATGTTTTTCAACCAACCCTTCCCTGAGGTACCCCCAGAACTAATGGCAATCAACGATTGTTTCAGCTGCCAACCCACCGTAACTCCTCGCGGATCCACCACGCTGGGTGCTGCAAACGACAAAATGCGGTTCCGCTGATAATCCTTTAAGGGCAAAAAGGGCTTAATTTTTAACGTTTTTTGCTGCAATTGTGCGCTGTAGGCATAGCTATCCAAAGCCACAATTCCCAATCCCAACACGCTTACCACCATCATCCCTACAAAGAACCGCAGTTTGATATTCGCAACAAACCATAAACCAATGAGTACCATTGGAATTAGAATGGCTGAACCAAAATCGGGTTGAATAAAGATTAACAAGCAAGGAATTCCGCCAATAACAGCAGTATAAAGGATGCCTTCCATATGATCTTTTAAGGAGACAAACTGCATACGGGCTAAGTGATTAACGCACATTAACAGAGCCGCTAGGGTACCAAAATTGGACGGTTGTACGGCAAATGCTCCGCAATGAATCCAGCGGCGGCTACCCCCAATACTTTTTCCCAATGGGGTCCATAAAGCGCACAAAGCAAGAATGGACAACAGGTATAACCAATGAGCGTTTTGAAAAAAGAATTTATAATGAATACGCGCGGTCACCCCATAGACACATAAACCAACTAAGATCCACAAAAGCTGTTGGTGCCACTTAGCATGAGCCTCGACATCCAGTTGCACGGAATAGATTAAGGCAAGCCCAATGGCGCTTAAAATCAGCATGATAATGGGATTGACCCAATCGCAATCCAAACGGTCTTGTTGCAGCGATTGCAAGCGATAATAAACCCACTGTGCCCACCGATTCATTACAGGTTTAAAAATCTCCTATAGCAAATTGACTATCCTGTAACCATTCGTGCGACAAACGCTTCTGTAACGTAATTTTTATCGGCATATCTTGATAATGGCGCGCTAAATACTCATGAACCCATTGATAGATGGTTTGACCCGCAAATTCAATCAACTGAAAGCGTTGGTTCAAACATTCCTGCTTAATCCCCGTCATCAAGGCATCATAATCCACCGTGGTGCTTAAATCGTCTTTGCGGGTACCATAATCCACCGGCATACGTAATTGCAGGCTTAGCTGAATGGGAGTCGGCTGCTTTTGTTCTCCTTCGGTGCACCCAATGAATAACGGAATCCATTGAGAGGTACAATAAAGGGAACAGGTAGGTTCGGATGCAGCCTGTTGAGTGGAAGGCGGAATGGCTTCTCCGTTCTGATAATGGGTATGCATGAACGATTGCGATTGCTTAACCCCCCGCATCGCTACACACAAATGGGTTCCGTGCATATCCACCTGTACACCTTTAGCATGCGTAACGGATTGAATAGCCTCACCAATCTGTTGCGTTAATTGTTCCTGCAGCTGTAAGCGTTGAGCATATAAGGCAATAATGCGGTAAACCTTAGATAACCCTAAAACCGTACCATTCGGGATGTAAGCTACCGCGCAGGTACCATAAAAAGGCAATACGTGATGCTCACACAGCGAAAAAAATGGAATATCTTGTATGTAAATAGGATTGGAGTTGGTACAGGGAAACAAAGCATCATTAACCACTTCCTCCAAGGTATGATGATAACCCGAAGTTAATTCCTCAAAGGCATTTAAAAAACGTTGCGGGGTTTTTACCAATCCCTCGCGGCTACTATCTTCCCCACAGGCTTGCAACAACGCATGCCAATAGTTTTCTGTAGCGTTCGTTAATGCATCATTCATTTGTATAATCTAGTGATTTTGGGAATGATATTGCAAAGCTTTATTATATGAAAATAAATTGTTTTATTTATTATTCTTATTATACAGGCGAATAAGTGCTAAAAATTGACACAAAACCGCTTGTAGACTTGAATACTACAGTGTGAATAAGTTGAGAATGAAAGGGGTTTTTGGTGAACAAAAATGAGCAATTTACCTTTGTTGACCTTTTTATCCTTATTTATTCACTGGGTTATTAACAAACCAAGGAAACTCGCTCTGGAAAAGGCTTAAGAGGTTATGGAAACAAGCGATACCATTGTGGCTCTATCAACTCCATGGGGGGTATCCGGAATTGGGGTTATTCGGCTCAGTGGGCCTTTATGCTTAAGCTTAGCGCAGGCAATCTTTAAACGTACGTCGTTGGTTCCACGCCAAGCCTACTATGGACATTATCGTTTGCTTGATCATCCAGAAACTGCTTTAGATGAAGTGGTTTTTGTGCTCTTTGCGGAACATGCTTCCTATACGGGTGAAGCGATGTTGGAGCTTTCCTGCCATGGAAACCCAATCATTATTCAACAGATTGTGCGCGATTGTATCCAACGCGGTTGTCGGCAAGCGGAGCCAGGGGAATTTACCCGCCGAGCTTTTACCAATGGAGTTTTGGATTTATGCCAAGCAGAAGCGGTGGAAGAGGTGATTCATGCACAATCATTACAAGCGCTGCAGTTAGCTCAAAAACAGTTAGGGGGCGCGCTCAGCCAAAAAGTTACGCAGTTTGTTGACCTATTGAGCGAGCAAATTGCCAAAGTGGAAGCGTATTTGGATTTCCCCGAAGAGGATTTGCCGGAACAAGATCGGCAGGAATTGGATACGCACCTACAGGAATTGGGGAAAGAACTGCAGCAGTTAATTCAAGCTCATGCGGCGTATGCTCCGTTGCACAAAGGCATTCAAGTGGTAATTGCGGGTCAGCCGAATGCAGGCAAAAGTACGCTGTTAAACGGCTTATTAGGGCGCCAACGGGTGTTGGTCAGTGCGATTCCTGGAACCACCCGCGATTATGTGACGGAGCGCTATGCTTTAGACCCTTACCTTTTAACCTTGATCGATACGGCAGGGTTACGAACCTCAGAGGATATGTTGGAGCGCATGGGGATTGAACAAACCTACGCACAATTACAAACGGCGGATATGATTGTTTGGGTGGTGGATGGTTCTCAATCGACCCTTGATGGCTTGAAGGAACTTCAGCCGAAATTTCCCCAAGAGCGGACATTGGTACTGTTGAACAAAGCGGATTTGGGGGTTAATCCTGCCATCAAAGCGCTTTTGGAAGGATATACTATTTGTTCCCTGAGCTTAACCGATGGTGATCAATTGCCTAAGGTGCAAAGCGAGTTGCGTCACTTTTTACAAACCCATTATGCGGATCCGACCCAAGTAGCGTTTATGGTGAACGAACGTCATGCGGAAGCGTTTCGACAAGCTCAGCAGTGGTTAACGCACGCTCAATCGTTGTTGCAAACGCATGCTTATGATGATTGCCTTGCGGCGGATTTAAAATCAGCACTGCGCGCTTTAGAAGCGGTGGTAGGGCGTGTGGATTATGAACAAATCCTCGATGTAATCTTTTCTAAGTTTTGCATCGGTAAATAAAGAGGGTATAAGGGAGCTATGAGTATCGATGTGATTGTATGTGGCGGTGGTCATGCAGGTTGCGAAGCAGCTTGGATAGCAGCTAAACGGGGGGTGTCAGTGCTCCTGATTACTCACCAATTGGATACCATTGCCCAAATGAGCTGCAATCCTTCTATTGGCGGCCTAGCCAAGGGGCACATTGTGCGTGAAATCGATGCCTTAGGGGGGCTGATGGCGGTAAATGCGGACGAAACGGCTATTCAGTTTCGGATATTGAATCGTTCCAAAGGGATGGCGGTTCAAGCTCCACGGGCTCAATGTGATAAAAAAGCCTATCAATTCAGCATGAAACGCCGGTTGGAACAAGTACCAAACATTCGGCTGTTGCAAGACGAAGTGCTAAGTTTATGCGTTCAAGAAGGACGTATAACTGGCGTACAAACGCGTTTAGCGGGTACCCTAGAGGCTAAAACGGTCATTTTAACCACAGGTACCTTTTTAAAAGGCACCTTGCACGTAGGCCATACCCATTTCCCCGGAGGGCGTATGGGAGACTCAGCCAGTTATGCGTTGGCGGATAATTTAGCGCAATTAGGCTTTCCGGTAGGGCTGTTAAAAACCGGTACGCCTGCACGGATTTTAGGACGCACTATCGACTTTTCACGTTGCGAAGAACAAAAGAGCGACGAACATCCGTGTTTATTTGCGTTTTATGATACCCGAAGCTCCCATGGGGTGTTGCCGATACCCATGGCTTGGGATCCCGACACCCACAGGCGTTCGTGTTGGATGACCTATACTAATAAGGATACGCATAAGATTATTTTGGATAATTTGAAACGTTCTGCCTTATTTTCAGGCAATATTCAGGGAACAGGCCCGCGTTATTGCCCCAGCATCGAGGACAAATGCGTTCGGTTTGCCGATCGGGAACGGCATCGGTTGTTTTTAGAGCCGGAAGGATTGAGTACGGACGAATGGTATATCAATGGGCTTTCCACCAGTTTGCCGTTCGACGTCCAACAGGCGATGTTGCAAACGATTCCGGGGTTAGAGCATGCGGTGATGGTGCGTCCGGCTTATGCTGTCGAATATGTGTTTTCCGACCCGACGGATTTAAACGCAAGCCTAGAAAGCAAACGTGTACGTGGGTTATTCATGGCAGGTCAAATCAACGGTACTTCGGGGTATGAAGAAGCAGCGGGTCAAGGAGTGATCGCCGGTATCAATGCAAGCGCGGCTGTTTTAGGCGAAGAACCCTGTGTGTTATCCCGCGACGCTAGTTATATAGGGGTTCTCATTGATGATTTAACCACAAAAGGCACCAAGGAGCCTTACCGTATGTTTACGGGACGCGCCGAATACCGTTTGTTGTTGAATCATGCGAGCGCCGAATTGCGTTTGATTGATCAGGCGGCGCGTTATCATTGCCTAAGCCCTGAACGGATTCAGGCCATTAAGCACAAAAAGCAAACGGTTGAGGATTGGGTACGTACCCTAGAACAAACACCCTGCGAAGCAGGAATTTCTTTTGGTGACGCATTGCGCCGTTCTCAGAATCAAGAACCAAAGCCTACCGTTGACTTACCTGCTGCATTTTTGACCCTACCGGATGCTGTACGCGAAGAAGTTTTGTATCGGGTTTGCTATCAAGGGTATTTGGAGCGCGAACAGAAGGTGATTGAACGTACGCAGTTGCTGGATTCGATTAAAATCCCAGCTGAGTTTGATTATACGACCGTATTGAGTTTAAGAAATGAAAGCCGCCAAAAGTTAATGGCAGTACGACCGTTAACCTTAGGGCAAGCCTCCCGTATCAGTGGGGTTAATCCATCGGATATACAAGTGCTAATGGTAGCGGTAAAAAGCAAACGAGCGAAGGAACATTAAGTTCTGCTTCGCTCATTAGGTTATAGACACTAGGATTTTTTATTCAAACAGACAGGTAAAGGCACATTCAAACATATGACTCTTTGGTGAGTCCCACTGAGAAATTATATGGTCATTCCCCTCACTTGCAGAATTCCACTCCATATTTTTGGTAAAATGATGGAAGCGATACCCCATACTCAAAGCATGATAATCGTCAAAGTTATAGGCTAGCCCAACATACAATTGGTAAGCTAATCCTCTAAGGACATGATCGTGTAATTTTAGTGGCATGGAGCTGTTTGCTTCGATTTTTCGATCCTCAAGTCCCAAGCCAACGCCCAAAATGCAAAGAAAAGCATTATTGGCTGTGAGTGGAATAGTGTAATAAACATTACCTATTATACCCCATCCCCGCGTTTTAGCGTCTATTCTGTAGGCTTCATCTCGACCCATATCGAGATAAGCATCCCGCATGTCTCCTTTATAGTACGTTCCTTCTAGCCCAAAACGCCAATTACCAAAAACTTTTCCTACTTCTATTCCGACCCAATCAAGATCAGTTAGTACTTTAGAATTACAGTTTAATCGTGGATTAATTTCTTGAATATTTTTGCAATATTCAAATCCGCTTGCACGACCACGAGCGACGTGCATCTGAAAATAAGTTGGAGCATCGATGAACCAACTTAAACGGGAGGGCGTATCATCGACTTCTGAAATACTTTCTTCAGAAATCGCTTCTGTATCGTTGTATTCTGTTGTATCTGCAAAAGCATAAAAATTCATTAAACAAATGCTTATTGCCAAAAGTTGTTTTTTGTAGCATCTCATAGAGAAAGTATAACAAAAAAAAGAGATGCTGTCGCTACATCCCTTACATTTTTGTAAAACTCTCCCGTATCAGTGGGGTTAATCCATCGGATATACAGGTGCTAATGGTAGCGGTAAAAAGCAAACGAGCGAAGGAACATTAAGTTCTGCTTCGCTCGTTAATAGTGATAATTACTTAAGCTGATTTTTATTTAAAACGTCCATGCGAATGCGCATTCAAGAACATGAATAGTTGGAGATTTCCATTCACTGTTTAACTTTTTATCAGTATAATATTTTATTGAATTATCGATCTTAAGGTTTTGGAAAATATGACGAATGCGATAGCCAGCACTCATGATATAACTTTCGTAATAAAAAGCTAAGCCTATTCGAAATTGGCAAACAGGAGCCCAGAAACTTTTACCGTGGAGCCCCAATTCTTCTTTTTTCATTTTTATTTTTAAATAGTCAAAACCCAAGCCACCTCCCATATACCAAGCTATATGTGTGTGTAAAGGAATATCATAATAAACGTTTCCCATTAAACTACCTCCCCATATAGTGTTTTTAATTACATATTCTTTGCCATTTATTTTCAGCTCAAAGTTTCCGGTCTTTCCATAAATGAATATTGCTTCAACACCAAAGCGCCACTCATTGATGATTTTTCCTATTTCTAAACCCATTGGCCCCGTTATTACTTTTGCTTTAGGAGAACCTCCCGTTAATTTCAATTCTTCAGCATTTTTGGCATAGTTAAATTTATTGCCAAACCCAAGTCCTATGTTTAGATCGAGGTAGGTTGGATACTCCGCTAACCAACAGGAAGACTCTGTATCTTCAACTTCTGAAAAGCTATTCTCAGAAATTGCTTCCAAATCATCGTATTCGCTCTCCGCATCTGCAAACGCATAAAAGTTTGCTAGACACAGCCCACTTACAAACAATAATTTTTTATAAAGTTCCATAAATAAAGTTCCATAAATAAAGTTCCATAAATAAAGTTCAAGACGTTTTTTAAAAAATGAACACGAGTTCTAGCTATACAGCGTACCTTGCTTCAGTTGAGGCGCGCAAAGCTACTTTGTCGAAAACCTTATCCGAACTTCTACATACTGATTGTGCGTTTAAAACGTTGGAAATTGGCAGCGGACACGGGGATTTTTTGGTATCGTATGCGCAGCGTTATCCGGAACGGTTTTGCTTTGGGATTGATCTTATTACGCAGCGGGTGGGTAAATCGAACCGCAAAGCCCAGCGGTTGGGTCTAACCAACTGTCAATTTTTAAAGGCACGCGCGGAAGAATTGCTGGATTGTTTGCCGGAGCAATGGTTATGGAATGAGGTGCTTATTTTTTATCCGGATCCTTGGCCAAAAAAGCGCCATCACAAGCATCGTTTGTTGCAGGCGCCGTTTTTATCGCAATTGGCGCGCAAGGTAAGCCCTGACGCCTGTATTCATTTTGAAACCGACGCTATTGATTATTTTGAGGCGGTTTGCCAAACGGTTACCGACCATCCCGATTGGCAGCTAGTTGAGGTTGAGCCTTATGTTGTAGATACGTTTTTTGCACGCGTAACCGGACGGCAAGGGCATTATGCGGTGTTCAAGCAGATAGCGAAGGTTTTATAATTCCCTCATTGCGTAACAAGGTTGACGTTTAACGGCTATACGCCTTCATTATCCTATATCATGAACTTATCAAACCGACCTGCTAAAGATCCTCGGTTAGATGCATTGTTGGATCCTTGGTGCCCTCCACGCCCCAAGGCTTTGTTGCCCTTTGGTGTATTTGTGGCATTTTATTTCGGTTTTGCGTTGATAACGCGCGATTTTTACAAGGTGCCCATGACCATTGCGTTTTTAATTTCGTCTGCAACCGCCTTAATGTTGAACCGCAAGGAAAAGCTGCAACGGAAAATCGAACTGTTTGCGTTAGGCATGGGGCATCAAGACATCATGATTATGTGCCTTATCTTTATCCTAGCTGGAGCGTTTACGGAAATTGCTAAGGCGGTCGGCGGAGTCGATGCATCAGTAACGATTGCACGCGCGTTGGTTCCGGATGCGTTTTTACTCCCCGGAATGTTTATGGTGGCTTGCTTTATCGCTTTGGCTATGGGAACGTCCTGCGGAACCATTGCAACCTTGGTACCTATCGGAATTTCGTTGGCAACCACCTTGGGGTTAAATCCAGCTGTTATTACCGGTGCGATTGTTGGAGGGTCTATGTTTGGCGACAATTTATCGTTGGTATCGGATACCACGATTGCTGCTACCCGTACTCAAGGGGTCGAAATGCGCGATAAAATGCTGTGTAATATCAAAATTGTTTGTGTGCCAGCTTTGCTTTGCATCCTGTTGTATGCGTTACCAACGTTTGCTGCGCCAAGGGTAGCGACTGATGTGGTTGCTGTGACGCTTACCGATTGTATTAAGGTAATGCCTTATGTTCTCTTGTTAATCCTAGGAGTAGCGGGCGTTAATGTCCTGCTGTTGTTGTTTTTGGGGATCGCACTCAATATAGGCATTGGGCTTTGGTACCAGAGCTTTAATATCTTCGATGCGTTTAGCATTATTGGCAACGGTACTGTGGAAATGGCACCCACCTTGATTATTGCCTTGTTGTCTGGCGGTTTAATGGTGCTGATTCGATACAATGGCGGTATTGCGTATTTAATTCAGGCAGCAGGTCGGTTGATTAAAAATCGATATACTTGCGAATTGGGAATTTGTTGCCTAACCGGCATTATCAATTTGTTTACCGCCAACAATACGATTGCGATTATCACTGCAGGGCCTTTGGCAAAAGAAATGGGGTTGTGCTATAAAGTAGATCCAAAGCGTATTGCCAGTTTGATGGACATTACGTCGTGCGTGGTTCAGGGCATGATTCCTTATGGCGCGCAAGTGTTGATTGCTACTAGCTTATCTACGGCAGTCCATTTAAGCGCAGTGGATATTATGCGCTGCGAATTTTATCCTCCCTTAATGGCCATTGGGTTAGCGCTTTCTATTTGGATGAAAAAGCGGCAATGCGCAAAGACACAACAAGCTTAGTGGGTTGATTGATAAGGTTCGTCATTGACATCAATCGTTAGGAATGTTTGCTTTATAAAAAATCAATAAAAACTATTTGCTATGGGACAGCCAAAAAGAAAACAATCCAAAAGACGTAGCGGTTTAAGGCGGGGAGCCAATAGCTCCACAAAGCGGCGCTTGGGATATTCGCAGCCAAATCTGGTTCAAGATCCAACGGATGGTTCTTGGGTAAAAAGTCATCATGTCAATCCGGACACCGGTATGTACCGTGGACGTCAGGTGTTGGATGTTACTTTGTAATCCGCTTCATGTCTAATGCTTCACATTGCCCTACGCTGGCATTGCCGCGCATTGGGGTGGATGTTATGGGTTCAGATTATGGCCCAGAACAACTGATTAAGGGGGTAAGCCTAGCCTTAGCCTCCGTCGGGCATCGTATTGGTTCGCTTACGTTGGTTGGGGATGAGGCTATTGTCCAACCGTTGATGAAACAAAACGGGTTGGATTGTGCCAAAAACATTCAACTGTGCCATACCCCTGAAGTGTTAAAGATGGACGATCATCCTTTGGATGGATTGCGCCATAAAAAAGAAGCATCCGTTTTTAAAACGATTGATTTAGTAACGCAGGGGAAAGCAGATGCTGTGATTAGCTGCGGTAACACCGGTGGATTAATGGCCGGAAGTACGTTGAAGCTCAAAACCATCGAGGGGGTTATACGCCCTGCTTTAGCGAGTATTATTCCTACCAGCACCGATCCTTTTATCTTAGTGGATGTAGGAGCAAATCCAGCTAACGATGCTCATTATTTAGTGCATAATGCTATTTTAGGGGCACATTTTGCAAAAGCCGTTTTACATTGCGAAAAACCTCGGGTAGGACTGTTAACCATTGGTAAGGAAGAAGGAAAAGGAACTGCCTCCATTCAAGCGGCTCATGCGGTTCTCAAACAGTGTACCGACCGCATCCATTATATCGGGTTGGTAGAAGGATTTGACCTGTTTTCCAACGGGGTGGATGTGGTAGTTTGCGACGGTTTTGTCGGTAATATTTTGCTCAAAAGCTGCGAGTCGTTATTTGGATGCTTAAAGGGCTTTTTGAAGCAGGAATTTCAACGGTATCCTATCCGTAAATTGGGTGCGTTATTATGTAACGGGGCGTTTAAGGAGATGAAACAGAAATTTGCTCCAGAACAGTTCAGCGGAGCCCCCTTATTGGGTCTTAATGGCTGGGTATTTAAAGCCCACGGTTCGAGTAAGGCAGAAGCGATTGCGGGTTGTATTCAAGTATGCCTTAAGTGTATTGAGGTTTTTGATGTGCAAACGGTTAAGTCGGATGTGGCTTATTCCAATGCGGTGTTGTTAGCAAGTGAAGGAGTACGGTCATAATGGCATTTGTTCGTATCATGGGAACGGGTTATTATCTGCCGAAAAAGGTAGTAACCAATGATGATTTGTCGAAGTGTGTTGATACTTCAGACGAGTGGATTCGTACCCGTACCGGTATTGCTCAACGCCACATTGCAGCTGAAAACGAAGCCTGTTCAGATTTAGCATTACAGGCCGCTAAACAAGCGTTAACCAACGCCAAAATTGCCCCCGAAGCGATTGATTTATTGATTGTCGCAACGGTTACGCCCGATATGCCACTGCCATCCACTGCAGCTATATTACAGGCGAAATTGGGACTGCGACCTATTATGGCGTTTGATATCAACGCCGCCTGTTCGGGTTTTGTCTATGCATTGGATGTTGCACGCCATTTTTTAGCCAACGGGGTTTATCGCCATGCCTTGGTGATTGGCAGTGAAAAACTATCCGCCATCGTTAATTGGAAGGATCGCAATACCTGCGTGTTGTTCGGAGATGGTGCCGGCGCTTGCGTATTAGGTCAATCGGATACGAATGCACACTGTGTGGTCGATGGGGTATTGGGGGCAGATGGTTCCAATCCCAGTTTGTTGTGCGTACCCGCAGGCGGTTCTTTACAACCGGCTACCGCAACCACCGTGGCGGATAATTTGCATTTTGTGTCGATGAATGGACGCGAAATCTTTAAGGTAGCGGTTCGTCGGATGGTAGAAGCCGTGCGGGGAGTGTTAGAACGCCAGCAGTTAACGATAGCAGATATCAAATGGATGGTTCCTCATCAGGCTAATTTACGCATTGTTCAAGCATTGGCAGATGAATTGGGATTCCCAATGGATCGGATGATTTGTAATATCGATCAAACCGGCAATACCTCGGCGGCTTCCATCCCAGTGGCGTTGGCACAAGCAGAAGCGGCAGGGCGTTTTAACCCAGGTGAACGCATTTTGTTGGTTGCTTTTGGAGGAGGGTTGACTTGGGGCGCAAGTTTAATACAGTACTAACTATGAGCAAAGGATTGTATTTTATCCCAATTGCATTGTTGGTTTTAGGCGGATGTAAAACCGTTAAAAACGATATACCCCCGCAGCAAATTGTAGCCTACAACGATCAACAGGAAGCAGAAGCACAGGAACTATTAGAGCGAGCTTTACAGTTTGAGCGAGCAGGCAACGACCAAGGTGCTGAAAAAATTTACAAGACCATTGCCAAATCGTATTTGGGAACCGAGGCAGCAGCAGAAGCCCATTATTCATGGGGTAAATTGCTGTTGCGTATGGATCGCAAAAAAGAGGCTTTTGATAAATTCAAATTTGTAACCAAAAACTTTCCTGCGTATGACCGTTATGGGGAGGTTATGGACGATGAATTTGAGGTAGCGTGTCAGCTATGCGATGAGTATAAAACCAAGAAACGTACTTCCTCGCGCTTTACAGCCTTTTTCCAAGATCCCAAAAAGGCTATTGAAAGCTTCAATCATATCATTGAGCGGGCTCCGCGTACCGAAAAAGCCCCCAAAGCCTTTTATTACATTGCAGAAATGCACCAAATGGATAATGAAAAAGCAAAGGCCATTCAGGCGCTGGATCAGTTGATTGATCGTTATCCCAACAGCCCATGGACCCCGAAAGCCTATGTGTTTCAAGGCGATTTGTATTTAGCCTTTGTTAATGGGCCGGCGCAGGATCAGGGAATGACCCGAAAAGCTATTAATGCTTATAAGGATTTTTTGGTGTTATTTGGTAACCGCAGCGATTTAGCTGATTTAACGGAGCGAGCCAAAGAGGGCTTAAAAACAGCCTATAATTACCATACCGGTAGTCGCGTAGTCATGGGCGATTTCTTTTTGTTCCGCCGCCATTATCCGGATGGAGCGATGATTTTCTACGAGGAAGCCAGACGGTTTACTCCGGCTTCGGATAGTACCGAATTGGCGCAAGAACGTATTCAGTTCATTCGTGATGAAAAACCGATTCCAACCAATTGGGCTGATAAATTGTTTGGGAAAGCGCAGTATATTCCGACCGAAAAACCTGCTGCTAACTAGTGCATGGTTGAAATCTGCAAAACAATCGGTTGGTTTTTATTCCCATTGGGTATAATTGGGTTTTTAGGGGCTTTGTTTTTTGTAGAGCGTTTAAGCTTCCTTAACAAAACCGCTTTATCCTCAAGAGGCTTTGTGGATGGCATTAAAGGGCTGTTGATTAAGGGGCGTTTTATGGAAGCGCTAACCTTGTGCGAACATACACAGGGAGCTGTGGCACGGCTAACCAAAGGGGCGCTGTTAAATCATCAACAACCGGCGGCGGTATTACGTTTGATTTTGCAACAAAGTGCCTTGATTGAACTCCCACTGTTGCGCAAGCGGATTGAATCTGTGCGTCTTTTGAGCGCTATTGCTCCAATGATTGGATTAATCGGTACGGTCTTTTTTCTCTTGAAGGGGTTTTGGATGATGGGCAGCGTTCAAGCGTATACGCAATTAACCACGTTTTCGCCTTACATTGTATCTGCCTGCTCAGTTACCTTTTTAGGGCTTGTTGAAATGCTGCTGTTGGCGGTAGGTTATTATTTTTTAAATTCGCGTGCACGAAGAATTGTGTTTGATTTGGAATGGGTAGCAAACGAATGGGTAGTGTTTTTTCAACAAAACCCGTTGCGTTTTGACAACCCCAGCGAGCCATTGAATCCTAGCACGAACGTTAAATGAAAAGCATTAGTACGTTGGAACCGCTTGAGTTGGTGTCGCATTGGGAGCGTGCTGAAATCATCAACGCACGGGGTTGGCAATGGATTCCGTATGTTAATGTGCTGACCTTGGCTTTGGGGCTTGTGTTGTTGAGCTCGCATTGGCTCTGCCCCCCCGGATTCCCCGTGGCTGTTCCGGCGGTAGCGCAATCCATGAGTTACCAATATGCACGGCCGTTTCGCGAAAGCATTACGATTGATGCAGATCTGCGTATCTTTTTTAATCACCGCCTGTATGATTTTACGCAATTGGAACAAGTGTTTCGCGCGATTCCGGAAAGCGATGGTACGCTGTTGTTGAAAGCGGATGGGCAGGTGCCGTTGAGCAAGGTGTTGGAGCTAACCTCATTTGCTAAAACCCATGGATGGACATCGGTTCAGTTAGCAGTTAATGCATCATGCGAGTAGCAGTGGGTTTTTGCTTGGTAGTAGGGTTTTGTGCCCTGCGGTGTTGGTCAGATTTGCCCTTTAAAGCGGATCGTCCCGTGTTGTTGTTTCCTGAATCCCGACAGTCGTTTTTATCGTTAACCGCTATGGATGCAGGTGAAGCGGTAATTAGCGATGACCGAGCCGATTATATCCATACGGATTATAACTTTTCCTGTTATTCGCAGACGCCTTTCCAAGGTAAACCGTTGCTTGTTCGGTATTTTGAACGGCGTTTGTGGGAAGCTGAGCGCCATATGGATGATTTATTGATGAGTGTGTTACCGGATGCGCCCAAACCTGAATTGGGGTGCGAAGATAATCCCATGTACCCCTATCATTGCCGTCGGATTAAAGCCATTCCGGTGCCTGAATCGGATGGGTTTATCAAGGCTTCTGAGGAGGCTTACCATAAAACAGGAACAACCGGATTGGTCAGTACGATTTTGCTGGATGAGGGTTCATAACTTGCATTTATGCAGGTAAAACGTTAGGGTACCTACGTATGACGGTGGATATTACTACAGTCAATGCCGTTGAAACGCTTGCGCATCGTTTGGAGCAGATTGCCAGCTTTTTGAAGCACAAAGAGAAGAAGGAGCGTTTGCAGGCGATCCAAAAACAATTGACGGACGATCGTTTGTGGCAAGAGGGTAATTTGGAACTTGCTCAATCTCTGCAGCGCGAAAGCAAAGATTTAACGCGTGCGTTGGCGCAATTGGATCAAGCGTATCAGTTGGTGGGCAATGCTCAGGAGATTTTAACGTTGTGCAAGGAAGCCTTATCGGATGACGAAATCAACACGTGGGTAACGGAATTGAACCAAACGATTGAAACCACCCAAAAGCTTTTGGATAGCATGGAGCTTCAGGCATTTTTGTCAGACCCCATGGATGCCAACAATGCGATTGTAACCATTCACGCGGGGGCAGGGGGTACCGAGGCATGCGATTGGGCACAAATGGTGTTGCGGATGTATACCCGTTGGGTTGAACGCAAAGGCTTTACTTTAACACTGCAATCGATGCAAAACGGCGATGAGGCGGGTATTAGCAGCGTAACGTTTCGGGTTGAAGGTTTATATGCTTACGGCAATTTAAAAGCAGAGCGAGGGGTGCATCGTCTGGTGCGCATTAGTCCCTTTGATGCCAACCGTAAACGTCATACGTCGTTTTGTGCGGTGGATGTGGTGGCCGAACTTAAAGAGGACATTGAGGTCCCGATTGTGGATAAGGATATACGGATTGATGTCTATCGTTCGAGTGGCGCGGGTGGGCAGCATGTTAATAAAACGGAATCGGCGGTGCGCATTACGCATTTCCCAACCGGTATTGTGGTTACTTGCCAAAACGAACGCTCGCAGATTAAAAACCGTGAAGCAGCGATGGCGGTTCTCAAAGCACGTTTGTATGAACGGATGCAGGATGAAAAACGTTCGTCTTTAGAGCGTTTTTATGGGGAAAAAGGTGAAATTGGCTGGGGGTATCAAATCCGAAGCTATGTATTTCAGCCGTATCAGATGGTTAAGGATTTGCGTACCAATGTAGAAACAGGTAATGTGCAAGCAGTGATGGATGGGGATATCGATAGATTTATTGAGGCTTGGTTGCGTGCCGGAAAGCCTAGAACCCGCATTCAAAATTGAACGCTATGTATATAGGAACGGATATTGTTGAAATTAGCCGCGTACAACGGTTGTTGGAGCGGTATGAACAATCATTATGCCGTTTTATATTTACGCCAAGCGAATGGAAATACTGTTATGGCAAGCCCACGTGTGCTTCATTTGCTGCTTGTTTTGCAGCCAAGGAAGCGGTAGCTAAGGCATTAACAACGGGCTTTTGTCAACAGCTGGGGTGGTTATCGATTGAGGTATTACACCAGCCCAACGGAATGCCCTATGTACGGCTGGATGAGCGAGGGCAGGCGCTTTTGAAGCAGTGTGGGGCTACTCAGGTGCATATTTCCTTGTCTCATTGCAAAACGTACGCGTTAGCAATGGCGGTTATCAGCTAATTTTCTAAGGCGATTGGGGGTATATCTCGGATTGTTTTTTAGCTGGAGTGATCGATCGAGTTTTGACAAACTTTTCTTGTGACTGATTCCTTCGTTCATTTGCACGTTCACTCGGAATATAGCCTGTTGGATGGTGCGTGTAAGATCAATCGTTTGATCAATCGAGCGGTTGAATTGAACATGCCAGCCATTGCGCTAACCGACCATGGGAATTTGTTCGGATTACCTGCGTTTTATAAGGCGGCAAAAGCGGCAGGTATTAAGCCTATTTTGGGGTGTGAACTTTATCTGTTGCATGAAGGGTCGCGTTTGGAGCGGCAGCGTCAACAAGGTTCTGAGGGATTGAAGCTAGCCCATATGTGCGCGTGGGCTGAAAATGAAGTTGGACTTAAGCATTTGACGCAATTGGTTTCGGATGCGCATGTGCATGGGTTTTACTATAAACCCCGAACCGACTTAGAACAGTTGGCGCGTTATCACGAGGGCTTGACCGTATCATCTGGCTGTATCAATGGCGCGATTCCGCAGTTTTTGTTGCGCGGAGAGTATGAAAAAGCCAAGCAAGCGCTTGGGGTTTATTTAGATATTTTTGGCAAAGACCATTTTTTCATCGAAGTACAAAACCAAGGGATGCCTGAGCAGCATGCGATCAACCCCTCCTTGTTTCAGCTCGGGAAAGAACTTGGAGTACGCTGCATCGCAACTAACGATGTCCATTATATTCGCGATGTTGAATGGGAAGCACAGGATGCCTTGTTATGCATTCAAACCGGTATGAAGGTTAGCGATGAAGAGCGTATGCGCATGCCAACCCGTCAATTTTATTTAAAATCAGCTGAAGAAATGGCTTTGGCGTTTCCGGATCACCCCGAGGTGTTGACCCATACGCTGAGGGTTATGGAGCAGTGTTCGGCTGTTTTGCCATTTGGGGAAAATCATTATCCGGTGTTTACCGCTTCGCACTTATCAGAAGCCTATCAAAAGCAGTATAAGAACAACAAAGAGCTGTTTATGGGCTTGTGCATTCAGGGGCTCAAGAATCGCTATGGAATTGATTTTGCAAGCGAAACAGGTCCGGATGTATTTGGCCTATCGGCGCATGACATGGTGGAACGCCTGAAGTATGAATGGCGTATTATTGAGCAAGCAGGCTTTATTGATTATTTTTTGATTGTTTGGGATTTTATCCATTGGGCTAAAACGCAAGGGATTGCTGTGGGTCCCGGACGAGGTTCTGCTGCCGGTTCATTGGTGGCTTACGTTTTAACCATCACGGATACCGATCCTATACGGTTTAACCTGCTGTTTGAGCGTTTCCTCAATCCAGACCGTGTATCTCCTCCGGATATCGATATTGATTTTTGCATGCGGCGCCGCGACGAAGTGATTCAGTATGTACGGCGGACGTATGGCGATGAGAACGTCGGCAAAATTATTACGTTTGGTACCTTGGGTGCCAAGATGGTTGTGCGAGATTTAGCACGGGTGTACGATATGTCCTATGCTCAGGCGGATCGTTTGGCAAAAATGATTCCGGATGACATACACATTACCCTTAGGGATGCTTTGGAACGCTCGCTTGAGCTTAAAGAGGCGGTTGATGCCGATCCGGCAGCCCAGAAGCTCATTGAGCAAGGGTTGGTGTTGGAAGGGATTGCACGTAATTCCGGTACGCATGCGTGCGGTATTATTGTCAGTGATCATCCGCTAACGGATTTTGTTCCTACCACCTTGCAAGAGGATGAGTTAACAACGCAATATTCCAAGGAATACGTTGAGGAATTAGGGCTATTGAAAATGGATTTTTTGGGTCTAAAAACCTTAACCATTATTCAAGATACCGAAACCTTTATCCATGAACAGGGCGATCCGGATTTTGATATACGCACAATTTCATTTGAGGATGCAGCTACCTTTCAAATGTTAACCCGCGGGGAGACGGTTGGGGTGTTTCAATTTGAATCTCCGTTTATTCAAAAGCTGTGCAGTCAGTTTCAATTTCGTTCAATTGATGAAATCAGTGCCTTAAGTGCGTTGAATCGTCCGGGGCCGATGGAATGGATACCCGAGTATATCAACGGGAAAAAGAATCCGGATAGCATCCATTACATCCATCCATTGTTAGAGCCGGTTTGTAAACAGACCTATGGAATTTTGGTGTTCCAAGAACAGGTAATGCAGGCTGCGCGTGTGATTGCCGGTTATTCCTTGGGAGAAGCAGATATTTTGCGGCGTGCCATGGGGAAAAAGAAAGTGGAGGTGATGAATGCACAACGAGCGGTATTTGTCAAAGGCGCTTGGGAGCATAACAGCATTTCAGAGGGCAAAGCGAATGAAATTTTCGATGTTTTGGCCAAATTTGCTGGTTATGGGTTTAACAAATCCCATTCGGATGCCTATGCGATTATTATCTATCGAACGGCGTATTTAAGGGCACATTATCCAGTTCAATTTATGGCAGCGGTTTTATCGTCCGAATTGGGCAATAGCGACCGTCTGTCCTACTATATTGAAAACGCACGCTCCGAGCTGCATATCACGATTTTAGGCCCAGATGTAAATGAATCAGGGGCAACCTTTACGCCTATTGTCAGCAAGGGACAAAGGCACATTCGTTTTGGTTTATCCGCTATTAAAGGGGTTGGGGATGTAGCCGCCAACAGTATTTTAGAAGAGAGAAAACGCAATGGGCCGTTTCATTCTTTTATCGATTTTATTCAGCGGGTGGATTCCAAGGCGTCCAATCGGCGTGTGGTAGAAAATCTGATTAAAACGGGCGCGTTTGATAGTATGAATGCGAATCGTCAGTATTTGCTGACCCACATGGATGATTTGTTGAAAACGGCTGCATCGGTTCAATCCGACCGCCAACGCGGGCAAACCTCTTTGTTTGACCTAGGTACCCTGATGGGCAGCGGCGAAAGCGCTTCAGAGGTTCAGGACGACAATGCAAAAGGAGCGGATGAGTCGATTCAACCGCCGAACAGCACGATACTGTTTGACCAATTGCGTGACGAGCATGAACTGCTTGGATTTTATCTATCCGGTCATCCTTTGGATGCGCTGCAAGGCTTGGATGAGCGTTTACAAACCTTTTTGCCGGAAGAATTGCCTCTGGTTCCCAACAATGAAGTTTTTCGTATCTGTGGAGTTGTTGATGAGGTGACCAAACGGATTTCGCGCAAAACGAACCGCCCTTGGTTAAACTTTAATCTTTCTACCAAGACCTTTCGTTACGAAATGCAATTGTTTTCGGATGCTTTTGAGCGCTATGGAGCATTGGTACAAGAAGGATCACTGTTGGTGGTTGAAGGAACCGTGCGGAAAAATGACACAGGGTATTCGTTAACCGTTCAGCGTGTGTTGGACTTTCATTCAAGCTTTAATACCCTCATTCAATCGTTTCATTGGATTATCAAGCCAACAGAGGCTGCAATTGATTTCTTTAAGTGTTTGCGTGAAAAAATTGAGCGAAATGATGGGTCGGTGGAGCAAAAAGTAAGCTTTAAGGTCAATGACCAGTTTGCGTTAGAAGGCTCTTTGCCGTATGGAGCTAAGTGCTTTATGTCTTTGAACGATCTTCAGGAATTGCGCGCGCATCCGGCGTTTTATGCGTTAGAGGTGGGGGTTCGTGAAATAGCGCCATTTCCTATGAAAAACACGGGTCGTAGGGCTTTTACTTCTTAAAAAAAGCTAACTTTGGGATTGGTGCCGAAGGCGGGACTTGAACCCGCACGACCTTACGATCAAAGGATTTTAAGTCCTCAGCGTCTACCATTCCGCCACTCCGGCAACGTTTTAACGCTAAGCTATCTGTAGCGAATCTGCAAGCGCAATTTATTTTTAAAATAAGTTGTTATAAATTTCATTGCGCGGGTTTTATCAAAGGGCTATGCTAAAAAATAAAATTATGGCTTCTAACGACGAACAGAATCAATTGCAGATCTTACGTCATTCGGCGGCTCACGTGTTAGCAGCAGCAGTACTACGTTTGTTTCCGGATGCAAAGTATGATATAGGTCCTGCCACCGAAAATGGCTTTTTTTACGATTTCGATCTTCCCAGATCATTAACCGAAAAAGACCTAACTGCTATTGAAGCTGAAATGCAGTCGATTATAGCAGCCAATGAGCCTTTTGAGCGCATGGAGGTATCGCGCGAAACAGCGCGTCAGAAAATGCAAGCCCTCCATCAATCGTACAAGTGTGAACGTTTGGACGCTATTCCGGAAGGCGAGGTTATTTCGCTATATAAAACTGGCGATTTTTTAGATTTGTGCCGCGGCCCTCACGTAAAAAGTACTGGGTGTATTAAGGCTATTAAGTTGTTATCCATTGCTGGGTGTTATTATCAGGGCGATGAGACTCGTCAGCAGATGCAACGGATTTATGGAACCGCCTTTGCTTCCAAAAAAGATTTGGAGCAGTACCTGCAACGTATGGAGCAGGCAAAAGAACGGGATCATCGTAAATTGGGGGTTAAGTTAAATCTGTTCCTAATCGACAGCTTGGTTGGTCAAGGATTGATTTTGTGGACGCCGAAGGGTACCATTTTGCGGAAACAATTGCAGTTGTTTCTAGAGGAGGAATTGGACAAACAAGGTTATGACCAAGTGATGACCCCTCATATTGGAAAATTAGACCTCTTTAAGGTTTCTGGGCATTATCCGTACTATAAAGATTCGCAATTCCATCCTATTTGGGATCGAGAATGCATGGAACGAGCTGTTGCTCAAGCGCAGAGTTTAGATGAAATAAAAGAGCGTGTAAGAGACAAACTGGATATCGATGGCTTTTTGTTAAAGCCCATGAATTGTCCCATGCACGTCCGTTTGTATGCCTCTCAGATGCGTTCCTACCGTGAATTGCCGTTGCGTTTGGCAGAATTTGGTACGGTTTATCGTTGGGAACAATCGGGAGAACTTGGAGGGTTAACGCGTGTTCGAGGCTTTACCCAAGATGATGCCCATATCTTTTGCCGTGAAGATCAGGTTGCAGATGAACTGAAGGGATGCCTGAAGTTAGTTAATATTATTTTCACAACCTTGGGCATGAGTGATTATCGTGTGCGTATTTCCCTACGGGATCCCGCATCTGATAAGTATATTGGCGATAGTGCTTTATGGGAAAAATCGGAGCAGGCCTTACGGGAAGCAGCTAAACAGCTGGATAAGCCATCGACCGAAGCCATCGGAGAAGCAGCGTTTTATGGCCCAAAATTGGATTTTATCGTGCGGGACGTATTAGGGCGTGAGTGGCAATTAGGAACCATTCAAATCGATTATAACCTTCCGTATCGGTTTAAGATTCACTATGTGGGTTCAGATAACCAGCCGCATGTACCGATTATGATCCATCGCGCACCGTTTGGTTCTATGGAACGCTTCTGCGGTCTATTAATCGAGCACTTTGGGGGTGATTTCCCCTTGTGGTTAGCGCCTGAACAAGTGCGTTTATTGCCGATTAAGGATAGCTGTATTGCTTATGCGGACGAAGTGTATGCCTTGTTAAAGCAAGCGAAGATCCGTTGTTCGGTAGACGACCGTGCGGAAACGTTAAATTCAAAGATTCGCAGTGCCGAAGGCGACAAAATCCCCTATGTTTGTATTTTAGGAGAGAAAGAGCAATCAGCACGTTCGGTTTCTATACGTTCGCGTTGTCAGCCGCATAACAATGGAACTTATCCCATTGACCAATTGATTGCCTTGTTACGCACTGAAATCGATCAACGCTTATTACCAGAAGCGTTTCAGGAAAAGGAAGCGTGAATATCAACGTGTGTACCCAAGTGCTATAATAAAATTACATGAAGGCATTTCGATACAATTTTGGCATTATCCTGTTGATGGGTTTAATCCATCTCGGGGGCTGTGATTATTCCAAGAAAATTGTAGAAGAGCGAGAAGAGCCCTTGTTCCAAGAAGGGCAGTTGTGTTTGCAAGAAAACCGCAACGAGGAAGCGTTCGATTTGTTCAATCGCTTATTGGAAAAACGGAAGGGAGCTTGCCCCGAAACCCATTTTGAATTGGGACAGCTTTACTTGCGTATCAAAAAAGATCCAATTTTTGCCATTTATCATTTTCGGTGTTATTTGGAAAAGAGCCCAGAGGGAAAGTTAGCGCGCGTGGTGGTAGATTTGATTGATACCGCCAAAAAGGAATTTATCCGCACCCTACCCTTGAACGATCGTTATACCGAAAACAAAGAACATTTGGATTTATTGGATGTTTTAAAGCAGGTGCGTGCTGAAAACGATCGCCTGAAAGTTGCCTTAGCTCAAGCACGCCTATCCAATACCCTTGCGACTCATACCCCCAATAATGTAGTGACGCCAGTGGTTCCCATGGTAGCCCAACAGGGAAGTTTGTATACGGTTCAGGATGGCGATTCGTTATCCAAAATCAGCCTTAAAATGTACGGAAATGCCGGTAAATGGAAGCGCATTTATGATGCCAACCGAGATGTGTTGCCGTCCGCTAATAGCGTACGCGTAGGGATGAAATTACGGATACCGGCAAATACTCCCAAAGAGTAATTTAACTACCGAAAGCCAATTTATGGGAATGACGGGACGACGGGCGTTATGGACGGCTCATATTAAGGGTAAAACTAAGCCGCGTGCACGATCAATCAATACCGACATGGCGCCTTTTGCAGGTACGGTATTGGGAATCGATCCCAGTTTGCGAGGATCAGGATTTAGCGTTATTGAGGCTAGCCCGATGCATACGATTCGTTTACTTGATTCCTTAACGTTAAAATTAAGCGCAAGCAAAAGTTTTACGGAGTGTTTAGGGGAGATTTTTTTAACGACTCAGCGGTTTTTGCAAAAGTATCCGATAACAGCAGTTGCGGTTGAACAAACGATTTATGTTCAGAATGTTCGGACAGCGCATATTTTGGGGTCTGCGCGCGGAGCGTGTTTAAGCGCAGTTGCTTTGGCTCAGCTTCCTGTGCAAGAGTTTACGCCTTTGCGGATTAAAAAATCGATTACAGGCCGTGGACAAGCGACCAAACAACAAGTGGCGCAAATGGTTATGCAGTTGTTACACCTACCCAGCCCCCTCCCTTATGATGAATCGGATGCGAGTGCAGCTGCCTTATGTTATTGTTTTTCATCAAAAGGTTTGAGTTACGTTTAATTTTCGGTTTTATGTAATAGCATAATCGGGATGTAGCTTAGCCTGGTAGAGCGCTACGTTCGGGACGTAGAGGCCGTCGGTTCGAATCCGATCATCCCGACCATAGATGCTTTAATGTATTCAAAAATCAATGTTTAAGCGCTTAAAGAATATACGTCATTGGACCCCTCGATGGGTTTTGGCTCAGTGTTTGCATTATATCTTACGTCGATACAACAAACAGTTTCAGTTTTTGTTGTGTGAAAACATGGATTTTTTAAAAGAAACGTTAAAATACGCCCTGCATGATGAATTACCCAAGGTGTGTATTCCGACGATTAAAACGGCTGAAGAAACAGTAAACGAACTTCTATCGCGGCGTGTGAGTATTGTGCGCTTTGGGGACGGGGAAATCGATACTATGATGGGACGCCCGAATGTTTTTCAGCAGCCCAATCCGATGCTTGCTGAGCGCCTGAAGGCAATTTTGCACTCCAATCATCCGGATATTTTGATTGGGATTAAGCGCTCCTATTATTATTTAGATACCCGTTGTGATCACGAACATATGTTGACGGCCTATGAACATCGAGGGTTCCTAGAAGCTGTTATTCACCAAGGTATGACGTACTATGAGGCTTGTTTAAGTATTCCGTTTGTGTGTCATTCGGAGGAAGATGCTTATTACCGAAAACTTCGGCAGTTATGGGAAAAGCGTAACGTCGTGGTTATCTGTGGGCGTTATACTTTTAAACATTTTAAGTATAACGTTTTTGATAATGCGGCAGAGGTGCGTTATCAATATGCCCCTGAACGGGAAGCATTTGCGGAATACGATGCCATTTTAAAACAAGCTCTGACGATTGATAAACAATCCTTAGTAGTGGTGATTTTAGGGACAACCGCTACTGTTTTGGCTTATGATTTAGCATTGAAGGGTTATCAAGCGCTCGATTTAGGTCATATAGCCAAGTCGTACGACTATTTTAAACAGCACAAACCGATAGATGAATACTTCTTTTCGTGGGATTTGAAGTAGATTTAGCGGCATTTTTGTTCTGTTAGAACGTTCTTCCTACACCAATGTATACTTGGTCGGAATGCATGTTAGCCAACTTTGGGATTGTATATCCATAGCATTTATTCCACATCTGATGCAAACCGATATGGCGGTAACCAACCTCGAATAGCGTCTCAAATTTTTCTGCGCGTACAAAGAGGCTAAAGTTATACAACAATGAGCCGGAATGGACGTACTTTGAGTGATTGGTCGCGGGGGTAGCAAAAGGGGCACCAGCTCCAATTCCTCTTACATAAAATTCCAAGGTGCTAAAGCGTGTGCTGACGTAAGCACCGCCAATACCTCCTCCGATACCAGCCGATAACCAATCCAATAGATACTGTTCCCAATACACGTTGACCTGAGCTCCGGCAACATATTGGTTTTTGAGGTATAA
Organism: Opitutales bacterium; assembly: GCA_024407725.1. GTDB lineage: Bacteria > Verrucomicrobiota > Verrucomicrobiia > Opitutales > UBA9783 > UBA3869. The sequence goes on along the minus strand of JAKSVZ010000002.1, from coordinate 37,294 downwards.
AAAACGTGGATTCAAGAGCGTGGCAGGATTAGGATTGCCGGGTTCCCGAATTCGTTTAGCAATGACGCCATACATATCCGGCATAGGTATAGCGATCATATTTCCCAATTGATTTGTGAGTGTTCGTGTTGGGTCTTTTAACTTGGCGTAAGTGCCTAAGATTTCTAATTCTAATCCTAATGCTCCGAAGGCAAATATATCGAAGCGACGGCCTAATGCAACGGATAGGTTTTTACTGCTGTAATGAAATGATCCGGTTGTACATTGATTTTGGCGGCAAATTCCATGTATTTCCTGTCCATCGGGTGGAGGATTATCGACAGCGCCGTTTGTTTTTTCGAAACTTCCGGTATCATCACTGTGTAAATCTCCAAATCCTCCGCGTACCATGACATATCCATGGCAAGGTACACACATTATTAGCCCTAGGCTTAAGGTGCCTAAAACCATCCATCTGTGAATCATGTTATGTTCTTTCTGGGGAAACCTTAAAAGAATTATATTCGATAATTCCAGAAATCGCAACTTATGGGGGGTGGATGGGTTTTCGCTTGCTGAAATATCCTTGGGGTGTAGGATAAAAGACCATGAGGGATGCACATTACGATTTCAATGCGATTGAGGCTTATTGGCAGCAAGAATGGCAACGCCAGCAATTGTTTTGTGTAACCGAATCGGCAGATAAATCCAAGTATTGGATTTTGGATATGTTTCCTTATCCATCGGCTGCAGGATTGCATGTAGGGCACATTGAGGGTTATACCGCTACGGATGTTTTAGGTCGGTATAAGCGTGCCTGTGGATTTAACGTGCTGCATGCGATGGGATGGGATGCGTTTGGGCTTCCTGCGGAACAAAATGCGATTGCGACCGGTGTTCATCCATCCATCAATACGCAAAACAATATCAATGCGTTCCGTAAGCAAATACAGCGAGTTGGTATTGGGATTGATTGGTCGCGCGAAATTGATACGACCGCGCCGAGTTATTACCGATGGACGCAGTGGATTTTTTTACAACTTTTTAAGCATGGGTTGGCGCACGTTGAAAACAAGCCGGTTTGGTGGTGTCCCAAATTAGGGACGGTGTTAGCCAACGAAGAGGTAATCGATGGCAAATCGGAGCGCGGGCATTATCCGGTGGAGCGTCGAGCGTTGCGGCAATGGGTACTGAACATTACGGCTTATGCGGATAAATTGCTGGATGGATTAGCGCAATTGCATTGGCCGGAAGCGACCCTAAGGCAACAGAAATTGTGGATAGGGCGTTCCAAAGGAGCACGTGTAAAGTTCCAAATTCCCAATGGGGATTATTTAGAGGTGTTTACCACCCGCCCCGATACGTTATTTGGGGTGTCGTTTATTGCGATAGCCCCCGAACATCCGGCCGTAGGCCAATTGACCACAGATGAACAGCGGGCTGCGGTTCAAGCTTATCAGGCGAGTATTGCAGCCAAAAGTGATTTGGAGCGAACGGATCTTGCCAAAAACAAAACAGGAGTGTTTACCGGTTCGTATGCAACGCATCCGCTGACGCACGAACCTGTTCCGGTTTGGGTAGCCGATTATGTGTTGATGTACCATGGAACAGGGGCGGTTATGGGCGTACCGGCTCATGATACCCGCGATTACGCATTTGCCCAAATGGCGCATTTGCCCATTGTTCCCGTTATTCAAGCAGAAAAGGAAGCGCCTTTGCCGTTTTGTGAATCAGGTGTGCTCATCAATTCAAAGGAATTTTCGGGACTTTCAACCGATGAAGCTCAGGAGCGCATAACGCACGCATTGGTCGAGCATCAACTGGGAGAAGCAACCGTGCAATACAAACTGCATGATTGGTTGTTTTCGCGCCAACGGTATTGGGGGGAACCCTTCCCGATTATTTGGGTAAAGGAAGCGGACTATCAACGTTTATTGCAGTGCAAAAACTCGCCTTTGCATGAATTTTTACCGGTTCAACCGGTAACGTATGAAGCGGATGGCATGAAGTTTTATGCTGTACCGTTAACGTCACAACACCTACCGGTAACCTTGCCTAAGGTGGATTCTTATCAACCGACTGAGGGTTCCACAACTCCTTTACAAAATGCCGATGCTCAATGGTTGCACATACGCATCAATTTAGCCACAGGAGCGATTGAATCGGGAGACCAAGGTGCATCAACTGAATGGATTGAGGGAGCGCGGGAAATCAATACTATGCCGCAATGGGCGGGGTCCTGTTGGTATTATCTGCGTTATTTGTCGCCGCATAACGAGGAGCATTTGGTAGACCCCAAGGCTTTAGCTTATTGGGGAACGCCCGATTTGTATGTAGGGGGAGCGGAACATGCGGTTTTACACCTCCTGTATGCGCGCTTTTGGCATCATTTTTTGTTTGATATCGGTGTGCTACCCACGTCTGAACCATTTACGCACTTATTCCACCCTGGTATTATTTTGGGAACGGATGGCAATAAGATGTCCAAATCCTTAGGGAATGTGGTGAATCCGAACGACATTGTCGATCAATACGGAGCGGATGCGTTGCGTCTGTATGAATTGTTTATGGGGCCGCTGGAAGCCTCGAAGCCTTGGAGTACGCAAAACATTGAGGGAGTAGCGCGTTTCTTAAACAAGCTATGGCGCGCGTGTATTGGTACAGATGGCGAGTTGTCTAAAAACATTACGCAGGATGCACCTTCAGACGATTGTCAAAAACTTTTGCATGAAAGCATTCAAAAAGTGACGGATGCCATCGAACATTTGCGCTTTAATACCGCCATTTCGCAGTTAATGATTTGCCTCAATGGTTTTCAAAAGGAAGCGACGATTTCGAAGCAATCGATGGAGGTGTTTTTGCAACTACTGGCTCCGTTTGCGCCGCATATTACGGAGGAATTATGGCACCGCTGCGGACGAACAGAAGCGCTTGTGGATGCTCCATGGCCTAAGGCAGATGCGGGTTTGTGCGCATCCCAGCAATTAAACATCCCTATTCAGGTGAATGGGAAGCTGCGCGGAATGATTGTTGTTCCAGTTCCTGCTCAAGAAGCGGAAGTGATTCAAGCAGCCAAAGGCGATGCGAAGGTTGCACCTTATTTGGAACAAAAAACCTTAATCCGTACGGTTTATGTACCCAATAAATTGGTTAATTTTGTAGTAAAATAACCGTGAATTAAAAGAAATATGGGAATAGCGCTATTAGTGGGATATTTGTTGGGTTCGTTACCCTTTGGCGTATGGATTGCCAAGCTATACGGCGTGTGCATTTTTGAGGTAGGGAGCGGAAACCCAGGAGCAACCAATGTATTGCGTACTGTGGGGAAAAAAGCAGGGTATACGGTGTTTGCCTTGGATGCGTTGAAAGGTTGTTGGGCGGTTATCATCGGTACCCTTTGCTGGCAATCTCCTTATGGGGGATTGTTGGGCGCATTATTGGGTCACTGTTATCCCCTGTTTGCCCATTTCAAAGGCGGTAAGGGGGTTGCAACCCTGATTGGCGGTCTATTGTATATTATTCCGGTACCGCTGGTGCTTGCGTTGGTGGTTTGGGGAATCGTCTTTAAATGGTTACGTTATGTATCGTGTGCATCCCTTTGTTGCGTCCTATCCCTGCTGCCTTTTTGTTGCTTATGCTACGGTTTCGAAGCATCGCGCGTGCATGCCCTACCGTTGCTTATCCTCAATATAGGAGTTTTTTGGCGCCACCGTGCAAATCTTAAACGCCTTTGGAACGCCACTGAGCACCGTTTTTAGAACGTCCGTCCTACGCCAATGTATACTTGGTCGGAATGCATGTTAGCCAACTTCGGGATTGTATATCCATAGCATTTATTCCACATCTGATGTAAACCGATATGGCGGTAACCGACTTCGAATAAGGTTTCAAATTTCTCTGCGCGTACAAAGAGGCTAAAGTTGTACAGCAATGATCCGGAATGGACGTACTTACGGCGGCTGCTTAGTTCCGTATTACCCTGCCAGTCATCGCGATCATTTACGATTTCACCCCATTCCAACGTCGTAAATTTGGTGCAAACATAAGCGCCGCCAAGCCCGCAACCGATACCAGCGGATAACCAATCCAATAGATACTGTTCCCAATAGACGTTTACTTGTGTTCCAGCAATGCGTTGATTTTTTAGGTAGAGCAATCGCATGGATACATAGTAATGATTGTGATTATAGGGAAGAACCTTCCGATAGATTTCCACAAAAAAATCAGGATCGGGTATGTTTTGCCATATTGCATTTCTATCATCTCCTCCCCAATCACTCTTTCCCCTGTTTGCATCTAAATTGGCATAAGCACCTAGGATTTCAACTTCCAGCCCTAAAGCGCCGATATCAAACACATCTAAGCGTCCGCCTAAAGCCACCGATAAGTTTTTGTGATCTTTGTAAATGAAAGCGTTATCTGTGTAATCATACAAGTTATACTGTATAACTCCTGGGTCAGGAAAATCTGGATCCTCATACTCAAACGAGATAGGATCTCCCTTTAGGGTTCCAAATCCCGAACGTACCATGACGTATAGACCATAACAGGGGGTATGTATTCCTAAAGCAATACAGATACTTAATAATAGAGTAGTTCGTTTTATCATCCCCCCCCCCCCATCTTGTTAGGTTTTTGCTAAAGTTCAAACCTTTTGTTTGATGGAGTTTTTACTTGAAAAGCCAAAAATAATCTTGTTTTATAAAAATGTATTAAGAGAGAAAAAAGACATGTCTATAAAAGCGGCAAAACAAGATATTATTAAGAAGTTTCAGACACACGAAAAAGATGCGGGTTCATCCCAAGTCCAGATTGCTTTATTAACCGATAGGATTTCGGGTCTAACCGAGCACTTTAAGACCCATAAAAAAGACGTGCATTCCTTGTACGGCTTGCAGGCTTTGTCCAATCAACGCAAAAAGTTATTAAAATACTTGGAGCGCAAGAATCCAGAAGCCTATAAAACGGTTGTAGAGCAATTAAAGTTACGTCATTAATTCAACCACGGGATCAGCTATGCTGAAGCAAAAATATACCGTTGAGGTTGAGGGGATGCCATTGTCGTTTTCGACCGGAACGTTAGCGCAACGAGCCAACGGTTCGGTGATGGTACAATCGGGAGATACGGTAGTGTTTGTAAGCGCTACCATGGCCAAGGAAGTGGCTCCAGATCAGGATTTCTTCCCTTTAACCGTTGATTATCGCGAAAAATTTTCTGCTGCCGGTCGTTTCCCAGGCGGCTATATAAAGCGCGAAGGAAAGCCAACCGAAAAAGAAATTTTAACCTCGCGTTTGTGCGATCGTCCGCTACGTCCTTTATTTCCAAGTGACTTTTTAAATGAAGTGCAAATTATTGGTTTGCTCTTATCGACCGATTTGAAGAATGAATCGGATATTTTGATGGTCAATGGAGCTTCTGCGGCGTTGATGTGTTCTGATATCCCTTGGGGCGGACCCATTGGTTGCGTGCGGATTGCTCAGGTCAATGGCGAGTTTGTTATTAACCCAACCAACAATCAGCAATTCGATTCGGATTTGGATTTAATCTATGTGGGTACCCGAGACCGTGCCTTGATGATTGAAGGATGCGCGGATCAATTGCCGGAAGCACGTTTTATTGAGGCTTTACATAAGGCTCAACAGGCCATTCAGCCAATTTTAGACGCCCAAGAAGCGTTGGCGCGCCAAGTAGGACGTGTAAAAAGTGCGTACGTTCCTCATGTAGCTACAACAGAAGCCATGGAATGGTGCAGAGCCAGTTTTACGGAACCCTTGCGCAACACTTGGTTCAATGCCGATCGTTCAGCGGCTGATGAAGGGGTACGCTTGCTCAAACAGTCCGCGTTCAAAATGGCGATTGATGAGCAATGGTTCGACGATGAAGAAAAGGCAAAAGAAGCCGTATCGATTGCTTTTGAAGCTTTGCAAGAGGACGTGTGCCGTAAGGCAGTTTTAGACCAAGATCAGCGCTTAGATGGCCGTTCGTTGGATGAAATCCGTAAATTATCCTGTGCGGTTGATGTTTTGCCGAAGCGCGTGCATGGGTCTGCTGTGTTCGAACGGGGTCAAACCCAAGCCTTGGTGAGCGTAACCTTGGGCGCTAATAGCGATGCTCAGGATTTGGATGGATTAACCGGAGGAGCACAATCGAAATCGTTTATCCTTCATTACAACTTCCCGCCTTATTCAACAGGAGAAACAGGACGCTTTGGATTCCTTAGCCGCCGTGAAGTAGGACATGGTGCCTTAGCAGAACGTTCGTTGTTGCCCGTTATTCCATCGGAAACTGATTTCCCTTATGCCATTCGTGTGGTTTCGGATATCATGAGCTCAAACGGTTCAACCTCCATGGCATCCGTTTGCGGTGGTACCTTAGCGTTGATGGACGCAGGAGTGCCCATTTTAGCCCCTGTATCGGGTATATCCATTGGGTTGGTAACCGAAATGGATCAAACGGGCTCTATCGCGCGTTATAAGCTGTTAACGGATATCATCGGTGATGAAGACCATTACGGCGATATGGATTTTAAGATCTGTGGAACCGACAAGGGAATTACCGGATTTCAATTGGATTTGAAGATTGCTGGATTGCCTCTAGAAATCATGGAGGAAGCGATTCATCAAAATACTCAAGCAAGAGCGCGTATTTTGGAAGTTATGAAAGGCGCCTTGGCGCAACCGCGTACGTCTACCAGCCCCTTTGCTCCACGCATTGCAACCGTTATGATTTCTCCAGACAAGATCGGTGCTTTAATCGGTCCTGGCGGTAAGAACATTAAACGTTTAACGGAATCAACCGGCTGCCAAATCGATATCTGCGAAGATAATTCTGGAAAAGTTTCAATCTATGCCTGCGATGAGGAAATGCTCAAGAAGGTAGTTGAGCAAATCCAAGCGCTCGATCAAAAAATCGAAGTTGGGAAAACCTACCAAGCCATCGTTAAATCCATTAAGGATTTTGGTGTGTTCGTGGAATGCTTGCCCGGACAGGAAGGATTGGTGCATGTATCCGAATTATCTGATTGCCGAGTCAATCATCCAAGCGATGTATGCGCTCTTGGTGATACGATGGTAGTTACCTGTGTTGGGATTGATGAAAAAGGTCGTGTCCGCTTAAGCCGTAAGGCAGCTATGCAACAACAGCCAAGTAAATAATAAGGATTGGCAAAAGCCTTTACGTTGTAATTGACATTCGATGGCGAAAGCGCTTAAAATAAGCAAGCATGCTTCGCCAGAAAATGCTCAAGTTAAAGTTAACGTCAAAACGTTAAGTTGTAGCGTGTATTTTAATGTTTTGCTATGGTAGCTGGCAGATGCGATAAATCAAAAAATTTGGTTTGCGTGCAAAAGATTTTGAATATTGGAGCCATTTGTTCGCTTAAGAACAATTATATTCTTTATTTGGCCAAGGGTCAAGGATAAAAGCATTTTAAGAGATAAAAAAGGAAAGGAACATCCTTATCTTTTTTATTGACGCTCAGGCAATAATGAGTTAAATTCTGTTTGGTAGAAGCGAAATGGATGAATCAACACTAACGTTTCTTGCTTCTAGTGATCCTGCTTTTAGTTGCAGAGCGCCAGAGGAGATGATTGTGAGTGTTAGCAGCTTATTATCACGTAAGCCTATCAGGTAACGCCCTCTAGTCTATTGAAGAACAGCCGATGAGTAATAAAAAACTTTTACTACATCCTACTTAAATCATAGGAATAAAGTTTTGTTGTGTCAAGATTTTTATCGAATCAAAGCAGTACAGATTCGGGGAATTTTGTGCTGTTTATTGCTGCTTTTTTCATTTCTTTAAAGACATTTTAACAAGCAGTGTTTAGTATTTAAATTATATAGTTTTGGCTTTTGGCTTGACTCTAGGAGGGGATAGGTTGTACAATATTTCTTGAAAGAACATGCCAACCTATGAATGATGGAACTATATTTTATTTAACGTCCTTCATTTACTATTTGGGTGCACGAGATGATCGTAAGTGTTGATAGTCTATTATTACGTGAAGCTATCAAGTGACGCCATCTGGTTCCTAAAAAACAGCCGAGTTTCTTGAAGGACAGCCATATGGCCGATCAAAAATGTCTTCCCGCAACCAGTTTCACCCATCAAAAATAATGGTAACTCTAAACGGTTAGAGTGTCAAGGCTTTTATCTTGAGCAATCGGAGGCTAGTAGCTGTTTGATAGCAGCTTTTACTTCATCCAAATGGCAATTGGTTAGCGTGGGGATTAGTCGACGAATTTCCTCAATGCTTTTGTCCCACCATTTCAAGCGCAGCATGAGCGCAATTAATTCGTCGTCAAAGCGTTTTCTGATAGGTTTTGCAGGATTTCCCGCCACAATAGTATAAGGAGGAACATGAGACCCTACGACACTGTTTAAACCAATAATAGCGCCATCCCCAATATGAACTCCAGGTAAAATGGTTGCGTCCTGTCCAATCCAAACATCGTTACCGACCACTGTGTCGCCTTTGAGGGGCATATCGGCCTTATCAGGCGCTTTTTGACCCCAGCCGGCAAAAATGTAAAAAGGATAGGTAGAAACGGTATTCATTTGATGGTTGGCGCCGTTCATCACGAAATTGACCCCCTTGGCAATTTGGCAAAATTTACCAATGATCAGCTTATCCCCGATGAAATCATAATGGTGGGTCACATGGCTTTCGAAATCGCTAGCTCCGAAGTAAGTAAAATCCCCAACGCTAATATTCGGATTTTTAAGGGTCGGCTTTACATAGGTTAACGTAGTTAGGTTTTTAATAGGAAAGACGGTATTGGGATTGGGCAAGTCTGTGGAGTTCATAGTTTTCGGGTGCTCAAAAGGCAAACTCCCCTTGTTGCAAGGGCTTAGAATCAGGGATTATCGATGGATGCTGTTGGAAAAACTGACGGCATTTACCCCTTAATTTGTTCAAATTAAGCTCCGTTAACTTAGCATCTAACGCTTGAGGCTGAGGTTGAGGGTTGAATTTAGGGTCAATCCAATCAAGGGAACAGGAAAGGCGCGCCAAGGATTGATTTCGTTCGATTAAGGTTTTTGATTGGGATAAAACCGACTGAAAACGTTCGGGTTTTATGGCGGATAAATGAGTGTAAATACCCTCGATTGATTGATAAGCGTTGAGCCATTTTGCAGCTGTTTTAGGCCCCACTCCCAGCAATCCTGGGTAATTATCGGCAGAATCCCCAATAAGCGCTAAATAATCAACGATTTGATGGGGATAAACGCCTACCTTTTCTACCACTCCCGCAGGATCTAAGGAATACCAACCGTTGGAATTTGGAACGATTTGATGCACCGTATTCGTAACGCACTGCATGAGATCTTTATCCGCGCTGACAATGGCTACCGATTGTTGATTTTGGGTGGCCCATTGAGCCCAGGTTGCGATTAAATCATCAGCTTCAATCCCCATTTGCTCACAACACACCCATCCAAACAACGGAATAAGTTCCTTAATGTAAGGCAGTTGTTTTTTGAAATCATCCGGTGTTGGGGTGCGGTTTTTCTTATAGGCATCCAAGATTTCTGTTCTGGCACTTGAATGACCGCAATCAAAGCAAATAATCGCGCGTTCAAACGAATGCGTTTGGGCTAAAGTCAGAAGTGAATTGAAAAAGCCGTAAATGGCATTCACCGGCAGCTGTTGGCTGTTGGATAGGTATTGTATCCCATAGAAGCTGCGAAACGCCAAATTGGTACCGTCAACCAACAAAAAATGAGATGCATTCATAGCGTAACTACTTACGTATCGAGTATATCAAGCGTTCGCTTTTGACGTAAAGAAGAACATAGATCATACCACGGACAGGTGCCGCAAATTGTGTGAAATACCGTATCGTTAACGTACCGTTGGAAGCGTTCAATGGCTTCTTGGAACGATAGCTGTTGTCCGATGGTTAAATGAAGCGCTTGTAAATAACCTTGGTCATGTTGCTGAGCAGTTTCACATTGCGTATGCATATTCGGGCAGGATTGACAAAGAGTATCAGCTCCTTGCACGATTTGAATACACGCAAGGGTTGGATGTTGTTTAAGGTAAGTAAGCACGCGGGTGGTGTTGGCGGTAAACCCTGTGCTGTATCCATTGCCGACAAAATACTGCAAGCACACTAAATGGTGTGGACGCAGCGGGATGAGTTCTGGTTGCAAAACCATGAAGTCACTATAATTTTGAGACTTTCGCTCAGTAAAAACGGAGCAACTCCGGTTGTAAAAGCCATGTTTGTTCCAACAAATCCGCTAAGCCAAGCATATCCAACGATAAAAGTAAGCGCTACGCATAGATAGCCTCCAGCAATGAGGCGTGGGATGCTTAACCCCGATTTAAAAAACCAACGGGCACTATACGCTTGCAGCACCATTCCATAGATATATCCAGCGGATGGTCCGCTGAGCGCCCCTATGCCTGTTAAATGCGAAAACACAGGCAGATTAAAGCTTCCGACCAGAACCCAAGCTAATACTGCGCGAACGGCGTGGGTACTGCCAAAGCGATAAGCCAAAAATAAAACTGCAGCCGTTTGTAAGGTCATGGGTACAGGCCACAAAGGGATTTGGATTTGAGAGCAAATTGCGAGCAATAAGCTACCGAAAACACAGATTCCTAACGATTTCCTTAGGTTGGCCGTTGAGGGTAGGGTGCGAATAATGTAATCCATAGTGCAACACTAGAGGATTCGCCCTTTTTAAGCAACTATTTTCAAGGCATCTTGCAACTATGTCCTAGCTGCCTATGCTTTTTATATCTGCAACCGAGGAATCGCTACCACTCTGGCAAAGGAGTTTTAAGATCGAACGATCTTGGGTCTCGATTTTTCAGAAAAGCAACCCAAAAGGCTTTTAAGAAGGTTTCGCTGTTATAGACCTGTTGGGATTCTAATGCTAACGAGGTATTAAATGAGGTGCCAGCTAGAGCGTCCTTAGGGGTATTGAGCGCTAATTCGATTACGTAATCCCAAAATGCTCCATTACGCTCTTCTTGTGCGATACACACTCCAATCCTTTGATGATCAACGAGGATTGCATTGCCTTGAACTTCTACCGTTCGATGGGGTATTTGAGCTTGTATTTGTTGTGCTAATACCAAGCGTACCCATTTGTCGGGCTTGGTTTTGAACCAACCATAATGCGGTATTCTTAAAAACGCCCATAAAATGGGTTGGGAACCAGTAGAATCGGATGATCTACTGCCTTGGTTGTCCGAAAAAACAAGCGTCCAAGACCAATAATACCGATAGTGTTTGTTTTCGTTAAAATCGGCGCTTTGTACAAAATCCTTAGCTGCTTGCGTGGTTTTAAAATAATGCGGGCATAAGGTGTATCCAGCACAATCCCATGTAGTTCTCTGGGGCAACAAGAAGCAAATACAGCTGCCAAGCAACAGAACGATTCCTAGCCATTTTTTATGCTTTGCCATAAGAAAAATCAAAGCAGGTTTGGAGACAGGGAGCAAGTTAAAGTGATGAATGGGGTTACCCTTTACACTTGACCGATTCTGTAAAAAGGGTATAGTAATAAATTATTGATGGAAGAGTTAATTGAAGTTGAAGGAACCATTGTTAAAGTACTCCCTAAAACGCTTTTTAGAGTGCGCTTGGATAATCAACAAGAATTGTTAGCTCATATTTCCGGAAAATTAAGAAAAAATTTTATTAAAATTGGTATTGGGGATCGGGTGCTAATGGAAATGAGCCCCTATGATTTAACCAAAGCCCGTATTTGCTATCGTTTAAGAACAACCCTAGCGAATTCAAATCCCCCGAAACGTAGCTTTGGACCCAAACACCATTCGTCTTCTACTCCGATGCATCATAATAATCCGCATTCAGGGGACGCATCGCGTGCGGGTTAAATGATTTACATCGTATGCATACGCTCTTCGATGATGAGGCACAGCGTATGATAGATGGCTAAGTGGAATTCTTGGATTTTGTAGGTTTCCGTTTCGGGAACGCAAATGCATACATCACAAAGCGCTTTTAAATCTCCGCCGGTATTGCCCGACAAACCTATCACGGTCATGTGTTTGGCTTTGGCAACTTCAGCTGCGTAACAGATGTTTTTTGAACGTCCTGAGGTGCTGATGGCTAACAAGGTATCTCCTTTGCGTCCTAATGCATAGACCAACTGCGCAAACGCCCATTGAGGGTCGCAGTCGTTAGAAAATGCAGTATAAGCAGCCTGTAGGCTTCCTAAAGGGATAACGGGCAACGCGCATTGTAAATGCATCGCCAAATTCGATGGTAAATCCTTGGGATGTTGAGGATTTTTGAAGGATTTTAATAATTCTCCAGAAATATGCTCCGCGTCGGAAGCGCTTCCGCCGTTACCTGCCGTGAGCATTTTACCTCCTTGCTGAAAGGTTGTGACGATCAACTGCACTGCTTCTTGAATGGCGTGTATATGGGGATGCAATTGGGGGTAACGCTGTCCCAAATCGGACAAATAATCAAAGGGTGACATAGGTTTTGATTTTTTCCAATAGTTCCTGTTTGGAAAGCGCACCAACGTGTTGTTCTACCAGCTTACCGTTTTGGAAGAAGAGTAAAGTGGGAATACTCCGTACATGATAGGAACTTGCGAGTTCCTGATTAGCTGCTTCATCAACCGATGCTTTTCCGACAGGGATGTTGTGCGTCGTAGCGATATCCTCTAAAATGGGAGCTAAGGCATTGCAAGGCCCACACCAAGGTGCGAAAAAATCGACCAAGGCAAAGGGTTGTTGAATAAAGGTATCAAAATTTTCGGAAGTAAGTATGGTGATGGAATTCATGGCTAAACTTTACTTTTCAGGTTGTATCTGCAGGGAGATGGCCCATCCGCGGTTGAGATAATCCCGTGCATATTTGTTGATTTCCTCAAGGGTTACTTGGGTATAAGTAGCGCTATTGGCCAAATCCCATGTTAAACGATGGGGATTGGCTTGAATACCGCTCATCCAATTCATCCAAAAGCCATTGGTGACCCGTGCTTTTTCAAGGGTACCTACCATGGGTTTAATGGCTCGATTCAATTCATCTTGTGTGGCGCCATGATGCGCAATATCGTCAGCAATCTTTAGCATGCGGTCGGCTACTGTGCTTAATTTTTGAGGGGTGACGATTGAGTAGGAAAAAATAGCTCCGCGGTTAAAGACCTCGTTTTGACTTAGCCACGCATTGGCGGTATAGCAATCGCCCAAATCTTCTCGAATTTCATCGTATAAACGATGGCTAATAATCGAAGCAATAAGACTTAATTTACGGGCATAGATGGGATTTTGATCGCCCTTACAAGGGAACAAAAGCACCGCCATTGCTTTTTCATCCACCGTTGATTGAAAAGTTAGTACTTTAACCGAACGCTTGGTGGGCCAAAAGGTATTTTCGTAATCATTGGGTATGTGCTTGGTTGCTTCACGCGCAGGCAATTGACCGAAGGTTTTAAATAGTTGATCCAGTAACACGTTGCGATCGAAATCCCCCACGATGGTCAGCTCCATATACTGTTTTTGTAGGACAGGCTCCAACAAGGCGCGTGCTTCTTCTGTGGTGCGTTGTTGCATGACGGATAACTCGGGATAAGCGATACGCATATCGTTGTTGGTCATAAACGCATTGCCTTGGGTTTTCATTACGCCAAAGGGATCGTGCTTAAAGCTTTCGTACAATCCCAGTAGGTGTTTACGGAAGTTCTTTTCTCCCTCAGGGCGATAACCGGGTTGTAGCAAATAAGCGCCAATCAATTGCAATTCTTGCGACAAATAACGTTGATTGGTATGGCCGGACAAAGCATAGCAATCGGAATTAACCGAAAAATTAATGGAGACCGGTTTCCCTTCAAATAGGCGATCCAATTCTACTTTGGAATATTGCTGAATACCGCCTTCAATAAAGGTTCCGTTTAAGAAGTAATGCAATCCAGGTAATGGATGATTCTTGTGCTCCATCAATCCACAACCCATGGCTACGTGAATATCGATTTTTTCTTTTTCAAAGGTTGTATGTCGTAAGTTTACCCGTACATTGTTGTCGAAGGTAAAAGTTTCCAATTGCAAATCGGGATGATAGACGTAGTGAGTGATTTTTACCTGATGACCGGATGGGAAGACGGATTTTAACTCTGTTGGACGCGAAAGATTCGGTTGTTGTAATGCTTGCTGTTGAGATTGGGCGAACGCAGCTTCTAAGGCGGCAGCGTTTAGTTTTTCATCAAACGAACCTTGGGCGAACAAATAATAGCCATTCTTCCAAAAGGAATTCCACAATTCCTTACAGGTTTGGGGGGTAATACTCGATTGAATTTGTTGAAAATGGGTCAGCCGTTGAGGAGCGGATATAATCGGTTGGTTAATGCTTAGAACCCCGCACATCCGATCGGCGCGCTGCTTAGGAGTTTCGTTCTTTTCGGAAATACAGGCGGTTTTTAAGCTGTTTTCCAAAATAACCTTAGCGGCAGCTAATTCTTGTTCGGAAAAGCCAAACAAGTTAACGGAACGGTAGGCTTGTTCGATCAAAGGCACGATCTTAAGAAGATGGTCGTGCGCGCATGAAAAGGAAAAGCTGGTGCTTTCGATGCATCCTGCCATGTTTTCGTGCTCAAAAATTGCGCGAATCAGATCGGTTGTGTTGACCAATTCATTTAAGCGTTGATTGAGCATAATGCTCATCAAGGACCAAGTGACGAAATACTTAAAATCGTTCAATGTGGATGGGTGCGGATTAGCAAACGGACGTCGCGCTGCTAATAACAAAGTAGCTTCGGGTAATTCTTTATCGCTATATACCGATACCGCGGGGGTTTTCTTGAATGGTTTGATGGTCCCGTAATCAGGCGTAGGGGTTTCCGGACGGCTTGCCTTAAAGGTGTTTTGTAGCAAGGTTAAGGTCTTATCAGCATCGATGTTTCCAGCGATAATCAACGCCATGCGGTTGGGCGTGTACCATTGCTTGTAAAAGTTAAAAAAGTTTTCCGCGGTAACCGCTTTAATTACGTCTTCCGTACCTATGACGAAGCGTTTACCTAATTGATGTTCGGGATAAAACTGCTTTAAAAACGATACCGATGCGCGATAGGCTATGGAGTCTCGTAAGCGTTTTTCCGATAAAATGACCTCTCGTTCGCGTTCAATTTCGGATTTTAGAAATGAGGCTTCAAACATGAAGTCGTTTAATACGGTCAACGCCTTTTGTAAATTAGCTGGTTCGTTATTGGGCAAATCTAAAAGATAGCACGTATGAAACCAACCGGTATACGCGTTGCTATCGGGGCCTAGATTCATTCCGTTTTTCTGAAAGAAATGTACGAGGGTTTTAGGCTCAAAATGGCGGCTTCCGCAAAACACCATGTGTTCAATAAAATGAGCTAATCCATCCTCCGCATCTGTTTCCATAAGCGCACCAGCCTGTACGAGCAACTGGAGACTAATAGAATTGGATGGGTGCTGCATGGGGTATAAATAATAATGCATTCCGTTGGCTAAGGTTCCGGAACGAATGGCGGAATCCGCAACAAGGGGCTGTTCCCAAGAGGTGGTGGGTGCTAACGATAGTTGTTGGCTTATGGGTTCTGCCGATGTTTTTTCATGAATTTTTGGGAGATTCGGAACCTCTGATGGGTTCGCAGACGCAACCGTTTGAGCCATCAACGGTAGGCATAAGCATTCAGCAAAAGCAAACAAAAATGATTTATTTATCATGATGGGTTAAAATTCGTACAATGGGATTTTCAATAAAATCATGGCATCGATCGATAAAATCGTCAAGGGTGATTGAATCGACGAGGGCATCATACGATAGATAATCCTTCATGGGGAGTTTTAACAAGCAATGGTAACCGGCGGTAAAGGCGCGGTAACCTATGCTTTGTAAACAAATTTGTCGGTTGGTTTTTAGGCAATTACGGCAAGCGGTAAAGATTTCAGAGGTTAAGCGGTGCGTCAGGAGGGTATTCATGCATTGAATCATCTCTTGGTGTACCTTATCCACCTGCTCGGTTTTGGTATTGGCCAATACGCCTAACAGGCCGAGTTGACTGCCTAGAATACGGGTAGCTCCAACGGTATACGCTAAGCCATGGATTTCGCGTATCGGTTCCTCCAAAACACTTGAGATTTCATTGAGCAAGGTTTCTAGTAAAGCTCCTATTAAGAAATCCGGATGGGTATAGCCAGCAATGGGGTACCCTAGGAGTACCATGGCTTGTTGAAAATGAACCGGAACGCGCTCTGTAGGTTGCGGTGTAAAGGGCTGATCGTCCAAGATATGATTGGAGCTGGAAGCCGTTGGTAAGGTATTGCATAGAGGTCCTAAGGCATCCACAAAGAATTGTTTAGGTAACGATGAAACAATCGATAGAACGCAGTTGTTGGCTTGAATGAGGCGATCCCCAAAGCGCTGACAATCCTCCAAGGTAATACCAGCAAGTGTTTTCTGAGTTCCGTTTGGGGGCACCGCATAAGGATGGTTTTGAAAAAACTGCTGTCTGAGCCCTTGAAGACCGACATAGGTAATGTCATCCTGTAGGTCGTTTAAGGCGGCAATTTGCGCCTGTTTTTCCACCTTAAAGGTTTGTGGAACAAGGTTGTACTGGGTTAATGCTTCCTGTAGGAGTTGAATGGCCAAGGTGGTGTTTTCGGCCAACGTTTCAATGGATAACCCTAGGTAATCATTGCCTACAAACCCCTGCCATTGTCCGCCGATAGCCTCAATTTGATTGGCGATATCCAAGGCTGACTGTTGGCGGGTGTCTTTGGTTAACAGGGTTGCAAATAGGTGCGAAATACCGCGTTCTTGGGGCGTTTCCCTCAAAGCTCCTGCTGGAAATAATGCTACGATGTGGGTTTTGGGTAAATGCGTACAGCGTTGATAGACCAAGCGTACGGATTGCAGTTCAAAGGTAGCTAATTTTTGCTGAGGAACAGAGGTCGGATTAACTGTTGCGGATGGGGTGCTTTGAGGGGTGGGCTCTAAGGATACCTGAACGCGCTGAGAGGGAATTAAATACCGATGAATAACCGTTTGTACCGCTTCAACCGTTAAGGTTTTGAGTTGATCTAGATAGTGCTGCGGATAGCTAAAATCGTCAAAATTGAGCTTAACCCAACCGATATGCTGAGCTAATTCAGATGCGCTGCGATTGGTATCTATTTCCGTAATCAAAGCCTGCCGATAGGTCTTATCAATGGCTTTTTGGTCTAGGGCATCCAAGGTCCATTGAACCAAATGTTCCTGTAGCTGTTGCTCAACCAATGTGCGTTTGTCGGCATCACAGGTGTATTTGATGATCAAAAGCCCTTGGTATAATTCAGCGCAAACCGAAGTATCCACTTGGTATACGCACCGTAGCTCTTTGCGCAGTTTTTGGTATAAAATGGAGCTTTCGCCGCTGCCTAATACGGTTCCAATGACCTGCAACGGTACTAAATCAGGATGCCCTAACCCAGGGATTTTAAACGCAAGAATGCCGCGCGTTAATTGATAATGCCCTGTTAAGCGTTGAGAACGTTCGACCAACTGCAAGGGTTCGTCTGGAATCCATAAAGGCGCCATGTAACGCTGACTATGCGCGCCAAAAACCGAGGTTACTTGCGTCCGGATTTGATCGTCCGGTAGATTACTGGCAACGACCAAAATCGCATTATTAACCCCATACCGCTTTTGCCAGTACTGTTTCAAATGATCTAGGGTCAGTTGTTCAAATAGCTTTTGATAGCCAATAACCGGATAGCGATAAGGGTGAACGCGATAAGCCGTGGATAATACTAACGTATCCAAGCGGTCATCAGGGTCATCGGCATACAGCGCAATTTCCCGCAAAATCACATCCCGTTCCTTGCCCCATTCTTGTTCCGGAAAGGTGGGTTTAAAGCCCAAATTGTTGAGAATAGCCAGACCCGTTGTAAATGCAGAAGCGGTTCCGTCAAAGGTATAAACGGTATGGTCAAAGGTCGTATAAGCATTGAGCTTGGCGCCTGCGTTTTGAACGGTTTTAAACAGTTCTTGATAGGTATAGTCTTCCGTTCCTTTAAACACCATGTGTTCTACAAAGTGCGATAGCCCTGCCCCCAAATAACTTTCTTCATGAATACTGCCGGTTTTTACCCATAATTGCAGCGCTAACACAGGCGATTGGGTTGGAATAACCACAACCGACAAACCATTGTCCAGTTGAAAGGAAGCGATAGAATCAATAGCGTGCGTCATGCTGTGTGTTTGAATGGGAGCAACTCACCTATTGCTCCGTTAGTACGTACCTTTTATAATATAAAATACGGTTAAATCGCGAACCTATTTTTATGTAACGGTTTAGAGTTGACGCATAGGAGGTTCGCTATTTTCCTAGAACGAAAGGATGCACATTTATGAAAATAGGTATCGTAAAAGAAATTAAAGAAAGAGAAAATCGGGTTGGGTTAATACCGGCGTTTGTAGCCAGTTTAACCCATCAAAAACATACTGTTTTGGTTGAAGCCTCAGCAGGAGTTGGCGCTGGCTTCTCAGATCAAGATTACAAGAAAGCTGGAGCTAAAATTTGCAAAACTGCAGATGAGATTTGGAAGCAGGCCGATATGATCGTTAAGGTCAAAGAGCCGTTAAAAGCAGAATACTCCAAAATTCGCAAAGATCAGATTGTCTTTACGTACCTACACTTGGCGGCCGATCGTCCATTAACCGATGCGTTGGTTAAATCCAAAGCTGTTTGTATCGCTTACGAAACCGTTACCGATGCACGCGGAAAATTACCGTTGTTGATGCCTATGAGTACCATTGCAGGACGCATGTCAGCCCTCATGGGAAGCTATTTCTTACAAAAACAATTCGGTGGTAGTGGCTTATTACCTTGCGGCGTTCCCGGTGTATTACCCGCCAAAGTTCTTATCTTAGGTGGTGGTTGCGTCGGACAAAATGCAGCGTTAATCGCAAGCGGAATGGGTGCCGATGTAACGATTGTTGATTCCTATCAACCAACGTTGGAACACATTGCCAATGTATTTAAAAGCCGCGTAAAAACCGTTTATTCGTCATCTGAAAACATTAAAGCGCTCCTTCCTTCAACTGATATCGTTATTGGTGCGGCTTTAATCCCTGGATTATCGACTCCACGCTTGATTATGAAGAGCATGCTGAAGACCATGAAACCGGGTAGCGTCATTGTTGATGTCGCTATTGACCAAGGTGGATGCTGCGAAACCAGCCATGCAACAACACACGATCATCCCGTGTTTGAAGTAAACGGTATTGTCCACTATTGCGTAGCCAATATGCCTGGAGCTTTTGCTCGTACTTCTACCATCTCCTTGAACAACGCAACGTTCCCATTCGTTGAAAAATTGGCGAACTTGGGTTACGAACGCGCCCTTAAGGAAGACAAGCACTTGCTGAACGGCTTGAACGTTTATAAGGGTTCTATTACCCATAAAGCAGTTGCTGATTCCTTAAAGATGAAGTTCGTTTGCCCCGAAACCTTGTTCGGTGGCCATTGCACTTGTTCTAAGAAATAAGCATAAGCTATTAAAACCTATGAATATCGCCTAAAGGTTTCCCTCTAGGCGATATTTTTTAATGTTCGTTAGGGTTCTTGCTCCGCTTTTGTCCTTGACTGTTCGATAAGGATTGGTTAAAATCTTTATGAGAATCTCCTAAAAAAGACCAAGAAGAACATGATAAATTTACCAATTATCACCTGCTGTAAGCCTATGAATGCTTGAGGGACAAAAATTCCATTAATTGGAGGATTGCTTCCTTACATAGGTAATTTTATTCAACCTATGTGCCTATGTCAATAAAAAAGCGAAAGTTCATAGGTTCTCTTTTTACTATGAGCCTTTTCTAAAAAAATTGGTTTTTTAAACGATAAACCTATAATGCCCCATGCCCTCTTTGGGAGCGGTTGCTTTTTTACAGGGCTATCAAGCGAAAACAGTAAGTTTGCTTGTTTTAACCTTCATTTATAAAGACGGAAAATCCCAATCAACCCATAGGATCCTTTTAGGATTTATCTTAAAAAGGCTCGACAGGATGGTTTTTTTGAAATAAACTTTTTCTTGGAAAAGCAGAATCAGAAAAGGCAATACCGTATCATACGGTAATTGTTAATCCATGTCGATAAAAAACAGAGGCACAAAGAGTATTTCATCAGTGTTTTCTCGGTGATGTACAATGGATCCGTTTAGCAGATAAAAAACAAATAGGGAAAGTCCCCCCAAAGCATCCCCCTCTTATAAAGAGCTTGACAAAAAATCTTGTTGGGATAAAATAATTTTGTCCACTGCATATGGTATACAAATTAAGATAAATTTAATCTGTTTTTCATCTTAATGTCAACTCAAAAGTAAAGGATCCCAAGCATCCTTACTTTTAAATTCATTTCATGCTAAATTAGAAGGACAAAAACAGTATATAACCCTTAGGCTTACTGTCGCTAAAAAAGCGAAATTTTTTTGTGTTTTGCTTTTTTAGAAGCCTATCCCATTAAATAGCGGAAGATATAAATCGTGACGCAGGTGGGCAATAAAGCACCTAAGCACAAAGGTAGGGGCTTTACGATGTTATGGGCAAAAAACTTGGATAAGATGGATTGTCCAGCTGGATTAGGTGCATTGGCAATAACCGTTAATCCCCCACCAATCACTGCGCCGCTAACCACCGCTGATTGCAATTGAAAATGATCGGCAAACGCTGGAACCAAGGATGCTAGATAGGTTAACGATGCATTATCATTAAAAGAGGTTAAAATAACCGATCCGTAGAACAAACAGGCATCATTGAGCCGTGATAAAACAGCCTCGATCCACCATTCTTGCAGTCCGCCGTGTGTTACAAGCCCTGCCAAGAAACATCCCACCAACAGAGATTCTTTGAGCGCCATGGGGGATTGATACTTTTTAAAGATTTGAGCTACCATCAAAAATAGCAATCCTCCGAATACAACCAAAGCCGTATGGTGTGCATTGAGCACCGTCCAGGTTAAAAAGCCGACATGGGTTAGAATAATTCCCAGCGGTAGTCTTTGTTCATTCTGGGAGGATAGCGTTTCCATTTTTGCGCGCTTATTGAGCGTATGCAAGTGAGGGGCAAAGAGTAAAAAGTACAGTACGCTTGAGATGATAACGCTCATGATTGTTTTAATCCCAAAATGCGAGAATACATAAGCGGTGGTCCAATGCCACGTGTTGGCTACCATCAGGATGGGAGGGGCGGCAAAGTGGGTTAGAGTTCCCCCAATGGATACATTAACGAACAGCAAGCCTAGGGTCGCGTACGAAAACCAAGCGTTCGGTTTGTAAACAAAAACCTTATGCGACAAGAGCAGGGCAGCAATCGTCATCGCAGCGGGTTCGGTAATCAGAGAGCCAAACAAAGGGGCAATGGTTAGAATGCAAAACCACCAAGTGGATGGACGTTCTCCCCCTAGGGTGTTAACCGCTAAATTGATAAAACGTTCTGCTACGTATAAAATAGGACGTGTAGCTGCTATCATCATGATGATGCACACAAAGATGGGTTCGGTATAATGCCGCGTGGAAAAATACTGAACACTGGCATTCCAGCCTTTGAAGCAAATGAAGCTCAATAAAAGCGGAATGAGCCATAATCCAAAAATTACCTCTACTTCTCCAAGCCAATGGAAAATGGATACTTTGTAGCTATCACAGTTCGCCTGCTCCAATTGCCGCGCTTTTGTGCTGAATTTACTGCAGAAAAAGGTATGCAGGATGGCGCATAAGAAAATAACCGCACTGATCAGCCGAAACGGATCTTCCGCTATTTTTTGCCCTAAAAGGCTGAATAACGGGGTTTGGGTAATACCTAGCATAAATTTATAATTATAATTTAGTATATCAGAATCTTTCTTTTTAAGAAACCAATGGCTGATAAAATAAGTTGTACTTACAAAAACAATAGGTTACGTTTAGGATAATATGAATAAGTTGTTTCGGTTGCGTAGGCACCTAAAACTATATCAAGCTTTAGAAATTTTAAAAACGATCAGTACTTCAAAATTTGTGCCAAATAAACTAAAGGCTATCAAGCAGTTAGTATGTTATCGGCATGAGATGGATGTAGATAATATATTCCTTGATATCGGAGACGTGTGTAATTCGAAATGTTTATTTTGTTCGACCGGCATTAAAAATCGCAACGGATGCTCCTCTGAAGAAAGAGGCAGCTTTATGAACTTTGAATTTTTTAAACAGGTTTGGACTCATCTTAAAGAAGTGGGTTTTATACATACCCCAAAAGATCAACGAATTTCTTTGTATAACTGGGGAGAACCCTTACTTCATCCGGAATTCGAGCGTATTATTGATTATTTAACGCAAGAGAAACGAAAAATTGTGTTATCCACCAATGGAATCTATCTTCCTAAATTTTCGGCAAATGTTAATGCATCTTCTATTCGTTTTATTAGATTCACAATGTGTGGCTTTAGTCAGGCTTCATACGATAAAATTTTCATGGCGGATTTTGAACAATGTAAACGCAATATTGCAACGCTTGTTAAAAATCTTCGTGCACATCATGGATATATTGGGGGTTTTGGTTTGATTTTTTGTGTTTATCAATTTAATACACATGAAATTCAAGCAGCGGCTGAATTTGCACGATCGCTACATATAGATTTTTGGCCAGTTTGGGCATATCAAGTGGATGGAAAGCGAGGCATGCAGTTTTTAAAAGGAGAATTACCAACAGAATATTTGAGTAAAATGTTTCAATACTTGTTTTATGGAGGCCATAAACGTGGTCCCGTTAACACATGTCATTTTGCACAACTCTGTATTAATCCACGAGGAGGAGTACATCGATGTTGTATGTTTCGAGAGTCTATGGGTAGCATTTTTGATATGACACCTGATTCCTGGAAAGCGTTGTGTGATTCTTATCCGTTTTGCACAGAATGCAAAGCTGCAGGGTTTCCGCGTTTATTGTGCGAAGATGACGACGAATTCGATTTACGTGCTTTGAAGTATTATTTATAAATGATTGTAATTGAGATAAAGTGGATCATAAAACAATTTCATTTATTTACTCACAAGTAAGATCTTAAAAAATCTTATCAATTATTAAACACATCTAGGCTTATCGGAAACTGCCCGAATCAGCAAATGATCAAGTGCGGATAAATGTCGCACAGATATGTAAAATAGCACACAAGAAAATAACCGCACTGATCAGCCGAAACGGATCTTCCGCTATTTTTTGCCCTAAAAGGCTGAATAACGGGGTTTGGGTAATACCTAGCATAAATTTATAATTATAATTTAGTATATCAGAATCTTTCTTTTTAAGAAACCAATGGCTGATAAAATAAGTTGTACTTACAAAAACAATAGGTTACGTTTAGGATAATATGAATAAGTTATTTCGAATTGATCAATGTTTGAAATTAGCTCAACGCTGGGAGATTCTTAAAACAATTAGCACATCAAAGTTTATCCCTAATAAACTTGAAGCATTAAAACGCGTTTTGTCTTATCGACAATGCCTGAAAGAGACAGGATTTTATATAGATATAGGCAACGTATGTAATTCTAAGTGTATATTTTGTTCAACCGGAAATAAAAATCGCAACGGGTGTGCTCCGACTGAAAAAGGTCATTTTATGGATTTTGAACTTTTTAAAAAAATCCTGGATTACCTAGAAAAACAGCATTTTTTGCATACAAACAACAACCAGATGGTTGCTTTGTATAACTGGGGCGAACCTATGCTGCACCCGGAATTCGAACGGTTTATGGATTACATAACTCGTAAAAAACGTCACATTTCTTTATCTACTAATGGAATTTTCTTACCTAAATTTTCTGATAAATTTGATGCATCTTGTGTTTCCTTCTTTAGACTGAGCATGTGTGGGTTTAGTCAAAAATCTTACGATAAGATTTTTATGAGTGATTTTGAACAGTGTAAGAAAAATATTGCATCAGTAGTTCATGAATTTCGTGCACATGGTTGTATAGGATATTTTACATTAATATTTCATGTTTATCAATTTAACACACATGAAATTAAAGCTGCAGCCGAATTTGCACGCTCGTTACATATAGGATTTTGGCCCGTATGGGCTTTTCTTGTGGATGGAGAACGAGCTTTAAAATACCACAATCGAGAGTTACCTGTAGATTATCTAACACTAATGTCTCAGTATTTGTTTCATGGTAGCCATCCAAGAGGACCGGTAAATACATGTTCCTTTACGGACATCTGTATTAATCCGGATGGGGATTTAAATGTTTGTGTTATGTTCCCAAAACCTATAGGCAGTTTATTTAACATGACCCCAGAAAGCTTGCAGGCATATTATGCTACGTCTGAATTCTGTAAAACCTGCAAGGCAGCAGGTGTCCCGCGTATACAGTGTGAAGACAACGATGAATTCGATTTACCATCTTTATCATACTTTTTGTAAAATTTACATACAAACGATAATGTTAATATCATTTTAAAAAATGCCCCAGATCCTAAAAACCCTATCGACGATTAAACGCATTAATGCGTACCGCAAACTACCCGATTCAGCAAAGAATCAGGTGTTGATGGATATTAGTCAGGTATGTAACGCTCAATGTTATTTTTGCCCAACGGGAATGGCGAACCGTAACCATGCGCCTGTTGTCTGCGAAGGTAATCGATTCATGGATGTAGAGCTTTTCCGAAGGATTATTAAGGATTTAAAGGCAAAAGGTTTTTTAACGGTTGGTAGTGAATTAATTTTATATATTTGGTATGAACCGCTACTGCACCCGGAGTTTGCAAAAATTGTTGAAATCGCAAACGAAGAGCAATGTTTGTTGGATTTAAGCACTAATGCGAATGTTTTGCCATCGTTGCCCAGCACCTTTGATGCAAGCCCAATTATGTCTATGTTCATTTCCATGTGTGGTTTTAGCCAGGCATCCTACGATCGGATTCATCGTTTTGATTTCGAACACATCAAAAACAATATTCGTACATTGGTCCGCACGTTGAGACAACGAGGATGTATCGGACGAATTATGATTCGTTTTCATGTGTATCAGTTCAATATTCATGAAATTCCAGCGGCCTACGAATTTGCAAAATCGTTGAACGTTATGCTTATCCCTTATTACGCAATTCCATTAGATTTTAAAATCTGGATGCAATATATTAAAAATACTTTACCACAAGAATATTTAAAATGCCTCGTTGAAGATCTTTTGATGGGATTAAATGCAAAATGCTTTAAACCATCTAAAACCTGTTATTGGTTTGATCATCAATTGGCTATGAACGCAAAGGGAGAAATTATAGCCTGTTGTAATATTCAAGAACCCATTGGAAGCGTTTTTGATGTTACGAAAGAAAATCTACCATTATGGCATCAAAAGGTTGATTTTTGCAAAGATTGTATGTCAACCGGTTTGGTAAATTATGAAGGCGGAGATTGTACGTTCTTCCAGCCCCATTATTCGTGGAGAGTGCGCCGTTATTGGGAAATCATCAAAACCGCGTTAAGCTGATTTTGTTTTTGTTTTAGCTTTCGCTTTTTTCGCCTTTTTCGGCTGCTTTTCATCGGTAGCCTTGGTGGCTTTGGACTCAAATTCAAAGCTGAGAGAACCGTTTTTGTTGAGCACCAAATAGGCTGAGAAAAACTTTCCAGTTCGTTTTGATTTAAAGCGAGTAATCAGCTCTGTTTTACCATTTTTTAACAAGTATACCAACTGATCGTTCGATAAGGTATAGTCCAAAATCGTGCGTTTGATGCGCAATCCGCAGGTTTTTTCCAAAAAATGTTCACATACCAAGGATTGGTCATTCACATAAACCTTAGCTCCGCAGAGGGGGCAGGTTCCGATCCATTCGCATAGGCTTAAATCGATTGGAGCTGATTCGGTTTTGGATTCAAACTCAAACTTCACCTTATAATCATCGCCTAAAACAAGCGAAGCCGTATAAAGCTTGCCTAATTTAGAGGTAAAGCCGGTCAGGGGTCCAATCCGCTTTTGGTTGATCAGCGTACCGAGCTCTTCAAGCGATAACTTGCGGTTACCGATGGTTTTGTAAATCACCAAGGTGCCATCTTGGGATTGATACGACCGAAAGGTTTCAATCATTGGTTTCCCGTCGGTTGGAGCTAGCACCTTTAGCGTGTTTTGATAGTCTTGGAACGTGGTAATCTTTTCCACGAGCTGCTTTGTCATCGTCTTTATATCTTCCATGAATTGTTCACGATTCAGAGATCCATCTTGGATCTGATTTAACCGATACTCCCATTCGCCCGTAAGGGTTGGACTTGCTAAGTCTTGCACCTGCGTTAGGTTTAAAAACGCTAATAGCTGTTCAGCTTTAGGCGTAGGACATAGATGCTTTTCAACCCGTTCGAGATAATGAACTCCGATTAAATTCTCAATGATTTGAGCGCGTGTGGCAGGAGTTCCTAATCCACGTTCTTTCATGGCTTCAGCCCATTCCGCATCTTCCACTTGTTGACCTGCGTGCTCCATGCTGGTTAACAAGGTCGCTTCGGTGAAGCGAGCGGGTGGATGCGTTTCGTCTGCTTGAACCTGAAAAGCCTCGCTGGTTGCATGCTCCTGATCGTCAGGGGTTAAGGCAGGCAGTTCTTCTTTTGATTCTGGCTTTCCGGTTACTTCTAACCACCCCGGTTGAACGAGTATCTTCCCTTCTGTTTTAAAGGTTAACTCAGCCTGAGTGGTTAAGCGTGTAGTGGTTGAAAATTCAGCAGGTGGAAAAAAGGCAGCAATAAAGCGTCGTACAACGCAATCGTATACCTTTCGTTCGCTTTCCTTGAGCTCCTTGGGAGCAATTTCGGTTGGAATAATAGCAAAGTGGTCTGAAATTGCTTTGTTATTAAAAATGATTTTCGACTGAGGATTGACCCAATGATGTTCAATCACCTTAGTTGCTAAAGGTGCATAAGCCCCGCTTAATTTTTTAAGGATGTTAATACAGGTTGGTCCATAATCTTCAGGCAAGGCACGCGAATCGGTACGGGGGTATGTGAGCGCTTTATGCTTTTCATACAAACTTTGCGCCATATCCAACGTAAATTTTGCCGAATACCCAAAGCGTTGGTTGCAGGTACGTTGCAAGGAGGTTAAGTCAAACAAACGCGGAGCAGCTGTTTTGGATAGTTTTTGGCTGTCCTGAACCACCCAATCCGTTGGCTTAAGGCTATTAAGTTGGGTTATTAAGGCTTGCGTTTCCGATTCCTTCCAAAAACGGTCACTGCGATCTGCTTCCTGTTGCTTTTTAAAGTTTGGGCGCTGAAGCCAACCCGTATAAGTACCTGAGTGCAACTTAAACGTTCCTTCTAGGGTCCAAAAAGGAGTGGGTTTGAAGTCGCGAATTTCTTGTTCGCGTTCGCAAATCAGTGCCAAGGTAGGAGTTTGCACTCGACCGACGCTCGCAACATCTTTTGAGCGATTCCCCATCATACGTCCGGTAACCGCACGCGTTCCATTGATTCCTACCAACCAATCCGCTTCAGAACGGCAACGGGCGGCAGCTTCTAACGACTGCATACTTTCGGCGCTTCGTAGATGATCAAAGGCATCGCGGATGGCATCAGGCGTCATGGATGAAAGCCATAACCGTTGCGTGGGTTTTTTACAATTCGCCAATTCACATAGATACGCAAAAATCAATTCCCCTTCGCGACCGGCATCACAGGCATTGATTAACCCTGATACATCCGAACGCTCCATCAGCTTTTTTAAAAAATGGAAACGCTCAGCGCTTTTTTCAATGGGCTTTAGTTGAAATTTTTCCGGTAAAATGGGCAAATTTTTGAGTGTCCAAAATTTATATTTTTTATCAATGTCTCCGGGTAAATACAACTCTACCAAATGTCCTAAGGCGGAAGATAAAATCATATCATCCCGCTCAAAATATCCGGCTTTATTAGTCTTAAATCCCCCTAGCGCTTTCGCTAAATCTTTCGCAACGCTTGGTTTTTCAGCAATTACCAGCTGTTTCATGAAGCAACTATCAAAAAAGGTGTAAATTAGTTTTCTGATAATCAAGCTTATTTTAAAAAGAGACAAATTCATGTATGAACTTGTGCTTGCTACAAAACTGATTTTCTTTTACACCAAAGATACGTATGAAGCATTTTTTGCGTAAATTATATGAAAACGGGGTTATTCGTGCGTGCGTCCGATGGGCTTTCCCTGAGCGCGCTAGAGCCATGTTGGTTAAATGGATGGGTTCTACGGGTCGTGAAGAACGATGCTTAGAAGAACTCCGAAACACCGATTGGTATCAGGCATTAAAACCTGGAGCTATTTATATTGATTGCGGGATGAATTTAGGGCAAGTAGCGCAATTGTTTGTCGAAAAGGGTGCAGTTGTTTACGGATTTGAACCCAATCCCAAGTGTATCGCAGAATTACAAAAGAAATTTGGGTCGAATCCCAATGTCCATTTGTATCAAAAGGGAGTTTTAGATAAGCCGTTGAATACGAAACTGTATTTAGAGTCTTATGGGAAATACGATGTTTTCTTTTCAGAAGAAAGCTCTATCTATAACGTACGTAAAAGCTTTAAGGGCGATACCATCGATATTGAATGTATCGATTTATGTGCTTTTATTGAGGATTTGCAGACGGACATTGATGTTTTAAAGCTGGCAGTAGAAGGGTGCGAATACCCGATTGTGATTAAACTGATTGAAACTGGTTTGTACAAAAAAATTAAGCATATGTTGGTGGTAACGCATGTGCATTGCATGCCGGGTTTTGAGGAACAAGATGCGAAGTTGCGTTCGTTAATCCGCGAAAAAGGTATTACATCGATTCAGCTGGATTTTAATTATTGAGGAAGGGAAGTTTCGTTAAGGGGCTTGTAAAATTTTTTAAAGTAACTATACTGAAATTGTAAAAATAATAAGGATTATGAGTGGATTGTTCTGGCTAGCGCCATTAGCGGGTTTAACAGCCCTAGGATTTGCCGCCTATTTTTATGGGCAAATGAGGCAAGCAGATGAAGGTAACGAAACGATGCGTACCATTGCAGGGTATGTGCGCGAAGGAGCCATGGCCTACTTAAAGCAACAGTATAAGATTGTAGCATGCTTATTTGGTTGCTTAGCTATATTTTTAGCGATTTTAGCCTATGGGTTCCAATTGCAAAACCAATGGGTACCGTTTGCATTTTTATCGAGTGGATTCTTTTCGGGTCTTGCTGGATTCTTAGGAATGAAAACAGCAACTGCAGCTTCAGCTCGTACGGCAGAAGCCGCTCGTCATTCATTGAACAAAGGATTGATGATTGCTTTCCGTAGCGGTTCCGTTATGGGATTGGTGGTCGTAGGCTTGGCGATTCTCGATTATTCATTCTGGTTCTTTGTTTTGAATCAGTTTACGGGAAATATTCCATCAAGCGAACGTGCCACGTTGATCACAACCACGATGGTTACCTTCGGGGTTGGAGCTTCCTTAAATGCATTGCTAGCGCGTGTTGGCGGTGGAATTTTTACAAAAGCAGCAGATGTTGGTGCTGATTTAGTGGGTAAAGTAGAAGCCAATATTCCTGAAGATGATCCAAGAAATCCAGCGACGATTGCAGATAACGTTGGAGATAATGTAGGGGATGTTGCAGGAATGGGAGCTGATTTGTATGAATCTTACTATGGCTCGATCATTGCAGCTGCTTCTTTAGGTGCAATTGCCTTTGCAAATTCTGACCTGCAATGGAATGCAGTATTAGCGCCTGTACTCGTAGGAGCTTTTGGTATCTTCTTATCGTTGGTAGGTATTTTTAACGTAAAAGTTACTGGAGCAGAATCCGGAAAATCGATTTTAAAGGCCTTGGATAAAGGAATTCATATAGCGGCAGGTGGATTGATTGTTGTTTCTTATTTCTTATGCCGGATTTTAGGCTTTGACGCTGCGTTATGGTCAGCGTTGGTTGCTGGTTTAATTACCGGTATCGTAATCGGAAAGGGTTGCGAATACTATACATCCAGCGATTATAGCCCAACCCGCCGTATTGCTGAAAAAGCAGATACAGGAGCAGGTCCAGTGGTTATTGGTGGGTTAGGTGAAGGAATGGTATCGACCATGTTACCGGTATTTGCCGTTGTTATTGGAATGGCCTTGGCTTTCGGCTTTGCCTCACGCTTCCAACTGTCTTTGTTCAATCGTGGTTTGTACGGAATCGGTTTAGCCGCGGTTGGTATGCTATCCACCTTGGGAATTACCTTAGCAACGGATGCGTATGGTCCTATTGCAGATAACGCCGGTGGAAACGCTGAAATGAGCGGATTGCCTGAAGAAGTTCGTACCCGTACCGATGCTTTGGATGCAATTGGAAACACCACGGCCGCTACCGGAAAAGGGTTTGCAATTGGTTCTGCAGCCTTAACGGCCTTAGCCCTGATTGCCTCTTATGTACAAGAGCTCAAAATGGGATTGGCGCGCGCCGGACATACAACGGTTATGGTTGATGGTCGCTCAGTCAATGTTTCGGATATCGATTTTACCCAATTGATGCATTACTTCGATGTGCATTTGCTCAATCCGAAAGTGCTCATGGGTATGTTTATCGGTTCCATGCTGGCGTTTGTATTCTGCGGATTATCGATGAATGCGGTGGGTCGTGCAGCTTCCAAAATGGTCGATGAAGTACGCCGCCAGTTTAGGGAAATCAAAGGAATTTTAACTGGTGAAGCAAAGCCTGATTATTCCTTGTGCGTTAAGATTTCAACCGAATCGGCGCAAAAAGAGATGATTGTGCCTGCCCTTTTGTGCGTCTGCTTCCCCTTTATCGTGGGAGTGCTATTTGGCGTTCCTGGGGTAATCGGTATGTTGGCCGGTACCTTATCCAGCGGATTCGTTTTGGCTATCTTTATGGCCAATGCTGGGGGTGCTTGGGATAATGCTAAAAAATACATCGAAACCGGAAAGTTCGGGGGCAAAGGTACGGAGGCTCATAAGGCAGCTGTTATTGGGGATACCGTTGGTGATCCCTTTAAAGATACAGCAGGACCAAGCCTTAACATCCTTCTGAAACTGATGTCGATTGTTTCGATTATCGGAGTTGGCTTAACGCTCGCCTGTCATTAAACAAAGAGCGTTTTAAATAAACTTGAAAAAATCAAGATACTCCGTTTAACTAAACTTAGTTTTTAGTTAAACGGAGTGGTGGCAGAGTGGTCGATTGCGCAGCATTGGAAATGCTGTGTACCTGCAAGGGTACCGAGGGTTCGAATCCCTCCCTCTCCGCCATGGAAGCGGTTTTCTTCTTCTTCTTACTCTCTTTTTATAGCTTGTTTTCGCATCATTTTCTTATTTATTTATAAGTAAATGCGTAGCTATTGGATATCGTTGTTTACTTTAAGCCTAACCTTAGGCATGAGTACTCCCTGTTATGGTTTGTACGTCATGGTACGTTCGGGATTTGGGGAGCTGAAGGGAGACGATTGGGGACAGTTTGAGAAAGGGAACCGAGGAGAGCCAGAGGGCATTGGCATAACACATGAAGCCATAGTACGAGACGCTGATTGTACATCGGGTAAAATTCCATACAGCAATCACCGCAATTTATCAGTTGCTTTAGGCGGACGATTCGATGTGTTCAATATTGGATCTTTAGGCTTAGAAGTAGAAATTCTAGGAGCTTATGTCAGCGTAAAGAAACGCGCACCTTACAATAAAGAAGTTAATGGGGTCAACATACCTTATCAATCCGATTTTCGTGGTTTAAGATATAGTTATTTACGAGATAATGCTGGAAATCCGATATGGAACTGGAATGAAAAAATGTTTTATCTCAAAAACCAACGCATTGCTGGAGCTCAAGTTAATGCCTATTGGGAACAATATATCTTAGATTGGTTATCCGCTGGTATCGGCGGCGGACTTGGTGGTGCTTATGTCTGTACCAAATTTACGACACTGGACTATTGGCAAATATGGGATGTTGCTGCTGGTGATTGGGCTACTTGTACTTGGCTTAGTGAACGTCGTAAGTACATCCATTCC
Source organism: Opitutales bacterium (assembly GCA_024407725.1). Lineage (GTDB taxonomy): Bacteria > Verrucomicrobiota > Verrucomicrobiia > Opitutales > UBA9783 > UBA3869. The sequence continues at coordinate 5,359 of JAKSVZ010000002.1, read as the reverse complement.
GGCTCGTTGCTGTACAACTTTAGCCTGTTTGTACGCGCTGAAAAGTTTGAAACGTTATTTGAAGTCGGTTACCGCCATATTGGCTTGCATCAGGTGTTTGGGGCTAAATGCTACGGGTACGAAATCCCGAAGCTGGCTAATTTCCATTCCGACCAAATCTATTTGGGCGTAGGTAGAACGTTCTAAGGGCAGTGCTAGGTCGGCTTTACCTTGGGGGAGGAATGGCTTTGAGTTTGACAATTAGGGCAAAAGGAGCTCCTATAAGGGCATGAAGATTTGCAGTATTGGAGCGGGTTATGTTGGTGGTCCAACGATGGTTGTTATTGCCGAACAATGCCCTGAAGTACAAGTAAGGGTTGCTGATATTAATCAGCAGCGAATTGATGCTTGGAATTCAGATCAATTACCTGTGTATGAACCGGGGTTAGCGGAAACGGTTAAAAAGCTCCGTGGACGTAACCTATCCTTTACGACGGATATTGATACTGCTATCCAAGAATCCGATGTTATCTTTTTGTCCGTTAACACCCCAACCAAGCAATATGGAGAGGGAGCAGGAAAAGCTTCGGACTTGAAGTATATTGTTAGTGCGGTTGAACGTATTGCGGCTTTAGCCACCTCGGATAAAATTATTGTTGAAAAGTCCACGTTGCCAGTGTGTACCGCTAACAAATTGCGGGCGATTTTGGCGAGCAATCCGCATCAGTGTCATTTTGAAATTCTGTCCAATCCGGAATTTATGGCTGAAGGAACCGCTATGCAAGACTTACGCCATCCCGATCGTATTTTGATTGGAGGCGAGCAAACTGAAAGCGGTAAACAGGCGATTCAAACTCTAGTGGATATTTATGCTCATTGGGTACCGAGAGAAAAAATTATTACTCAAAACCTGTGGTCCAGCGAATTGTCCAAGCTGTCGGCTAATGCCTTTTTGGCTCAACGTATTTCCTCGATCAACGCCCTATCGGCTTTGTGCGAGTGTTCAGGAGCGGATATCGATGAAATTTCGCGCGCAATTGGTGCTGATAGCCGTATTGGTGCTAAATTCCTAAAGAGTTCAGTTGGTTTTGGGGGTTCTTGCTTTAAAAAGGATCTGTTAAATCTGATCTATCTGTGCGAATCCTTTGGGTTGAAAGAATCCGCGCTGTATTGGCAGCAAGTAGTGGACATGAACGAGCACCAAAAGCATCGTTTTGCGCGTTTGATTTTAGAAAAGCTGTTTAATACCTTATCGGGCAAAAAAATTGCTATTTTTGGCTTTGCGTTTAAGCAGGATACCAATGATACGCGTGAATCTCCTGCAATTACCGTTTGCCAGGATTTATTGAAAGAACAAGCGTTTTTATCGATTTATGACCCACGGGTACCGGAATCGGTAATTCGTAGGGATTTAGCAGGTTATCCTTCCGAAGCGGTTGAAGTCGTGTCGGATCCGGAACAGGCTGCGCGCGGTAGCTATGCAATCGTTATCTTGACTGAAGGCGAACCCTTTATTTCGTTGAATTATAAGCATTTGTATACCCTTATGAAACGCCCAACCTTCTTGTTCGACGGTCGTAATGGGTTGGATTTAGAACAGCTGCGTTCCATTGGATTTAACGCGTACGGAATTGGGAAAATGAGGTAAGCCCTTGTGCCCTCACGCTTTTCTCGTTAACGCCAAACGTTCATCCCTGTAAGCAGCGATAATTAGCAATCGAAATACCGCTTAATAAGGCGCCGACGATGCCCAAAAAGCCTTGATCGGTGCCGCAAAGGTAAAGGTTTTCGTATCCGCTAGATCGATTGTGCATTTTGTTTGGAGAGCCGTAGATAGCGCCCTGACGATGCCCCGTAAAGCGTTCAATGGTGAGCGGCGTAAAAACGTCTTCCCCTAGAATACTTGATGGCTCTTTCCCTTGAGTTTGCTCAAAAGCACATGCGCGGGATTGCTTTAAGCAGCTTTGTTTGTTGGCTGCGTAATCCGATGGCGCTAACTGCTTCCAAGCGGCATAATTAGCCAAATGGGTGGTTCGTAACGTTGTTTGCTGTGCCGATTGGGTTCCGTAATTTTCAGGGATACAAATAACGCCGCTTGTTAAGTCGATTAAGGATTCTGGCGTATGATAATGAATCGTTGATTGTTGATTAAAGAAGCAGATGGTTGTATCGAGCCCTAACGCTTGGGGTGGTTGCGGATAAACCGTTATGGTTTCGACAAAACTTAAGGTGGGTTGAGGCGCTTGGGTGACTGAGGATGCAAGCGCTTGCGTTTCGCGGTAACCGGCAGACGATAGAATGCAGTGAGCGTGAAGAACTTCGCCGGATTGCAATACAACCCCTGTTGCTTTGTTTCCTTCCAACACAATCGATTGAATGGGAGTTTTTAGCCGTAAAACACCTCCATGGGTATGATATTGTTGTACCAGCAGTTTTAATAGCGGGCGAATGCCTCCCTTGGGGCGGGCGAATCCTTCTTTATAAATAGCCTTATAGAGGGTGCAGAATTGGCGCCAATCGATATCGTCGGTATGCGCACTTCCGTAATAAAACAATGGCAATAACAGCATGTTTTGCAGCAGAGGATCGTGAATCCATTGAGGCAAGGTTTTACAGGTGGATATAAACGGGGTTGATTCCAACGTGCGGTCATCGCAAGCCATTACCGCCGCATCGAGCTTTAATAGGCCATCTATTTCTTGTGGGAAATGAGTTCGGACATCGGACAACAATTGTTCAAATTGGTTGGTAAAGGTTAAGGTAACGTCTGGGAATTGGATTTTAGAGGCTCGTTGTTCTTCCAACTGAAGCGCTTCGTAAGGGATGCGCAATTGGCGGCACAATTGAGTTAAGGGATGATGAGGGGTACCACGAGGAACAAAGTTGGTCATGGCATGCAAGCCAACATCATAGAGGATACCGTTTTTGACAAAAAAGCTATTGAGGCCGCCAACAACCGAATGCTGTTCTACCATCAGTACTTTTTTATTGGCAATGGCCAACCGAATACCAGCCCCTAGGCCCGATAAACCGGCGCCTATAATAATCACATCCCAATCATTCATGGTCGTTGGTTATTTGAGGAACTTCCGCAAATCCTAATTCTTGCAAAAATCCATAGATTTGTTGAGCCATTTGAGGGTCTGTTGTGTATCGATATAAGGTAAATAGACAGCGTTTGAACCAATAAAGCTCAACAGAGGTAAATTCTCGATCATTGTCTTCAAACAACGGTCGGCAGGCCTTCAGCAAGATACTTTGCATGGCAGGAAGATCCCCCATGGCTTGCTGCACAAACGCCAATTGAAGCTCTATTTCTAGTTGAAGAGCTAAAGACATGGGATTGGCCAACAATGCTTCTAGTTTGGCTTGAGAAAGGTCTAAGGGTTGGCTGTTACCGATAATTTTGCATTTTTGAATCAAATAACGAACCCACAGTGCTTGTTCTCCGTTTACATGAGGCAGTAGATCCTCAAGAATAATCTGGGCTATTTGCGGGCGATTTTGTTGCAACAACACAAGTCCGGATTTGATTTGCCCATCTTTTGCTAGCGGATGATTCGGTTGCCGTAGATAAAGTTCTTTAAAAATACCCAATACCTCATCGCAATTAATTGGTTTTATACGTTCGCTGTAACACCCTGCTTGAAAGGCAATGAATGGGTACCATTCAAGATTGGTTTGAGGCAAGAAATCCAATAGAATTTGTTTGGCTTTCAACGGATTGTGGTCGTTAGCATACAATTGGGCTTGTAGTAAGGTCGCCTGAGCCCTCAGATCGATGGGAAGCGCCCCTGTGATGTTGAAAAAGCTTTGTAATGCCTGATGAGCCGCTGCGTTATTGTTTGCTGCTTGAGCTAGGTAGCCTTTGAGCAAGTAATAATCCGCTTGATGGATAGGAGCTAATTCGTTGGGTTTGAGGGCGTTTAAAACCGTATCGGCTTGTTGCACCAATCCTGCTTTTAGCAAGCATTTGGAGCGGTAAAGCGTTGCATCGGTACGATAGAATGGCATGTGAAACACAGGCTGTTGCAGGTATTCTAAGACTTCTGTTGTATTGCCTGCTTCAAAATTGTGACGAATCCATGCAAATCGGATAGAACGTAGGGAAGCGCTCGATAACAACAGTTTAGCTTCATACCCCTGTAGGTCTTTTTCAAGACTTGCAGCACTTTGATGGCCTAAAATTCCGCAAAAACAGCCTTCTTTAATAAATGATTCTGGTGGAAAGTTGTTAAATTGAGCGGTGTGCCAGAAGTAATTTTGATACAGTGCGTACCCGCGTTCATAATTGCCTGATAGATTATAACAACGAAACGCGAGCAGTTCACATTCGTAGCGTTGATGCTTATCCGGAGCTTTTTTGCTTGCTTGTTCAAATAAATAGGCAGCAGTTGAGTAATTTGGCGGCGTTTCCGACAGGGCTATTTGCGCTGTAATACTATCTGCCATCCATTGCAGCGATGGATCGACGCTTTTAAGCTTATCCATGGCTTGTTTGGACAATGTAACCGATTTTGTTTGAATAAGACTTTGGGCTTGTAATAACTGGAGGTATTGAGCATGGGGTGCCGCATTTTTGTTTTTATAAACCCAATACAATTGGTAAAGGAGCTGAGAACGTTGATTGTTGGGGGTTTGTTTCAGCCAGTATTTTAATACAGGATGAATGCTCTGATGGGTTACCGATGCACGATTGATGTACGTCAGGATTGCATCATCAACGGGTGCTTGAATCGCCTGTTTTATTTGGAGCATCCAATAAATCCACTGGGTTCCATCCAGTTTAGCATAATTTTGAATTAAAACTTGATACAGGTCTTCATAGCAACCTGAGCGAAATAAATCATGGATTGTTCGATTGAGATTGGATGAGGCAACAGAAAAGATTTTCCCTTTCCCTTGCGTGATTGTTTCTTTGATTTGTAAGGCAAGCCGTTCCCAAGAGGATGGTAAGTGTTGCCATTGATAGCGGGTCCAAAATTGAGCCCATTTGGGAGAGCCTATGGGCTCCAAAACTACGGCATTGTAGTCCGATAAGAATTGACCCAACAAAGAGGATTGAGGCGCGAATAGGAGCGGCAGTAAATAAACACGCTTGTGGGTATTCCATTCGTACCAACTGGTTAAAAATGCAGTGCTCGCATCCGGTGGCGTTAAACGCAACTGATGGCGCATAGAGAGGAAGTCACCCTTATAACATAGAACTTGAGCGAGTAATCGACGACAGGTAAACCCTGCTGGAGGTTCATCCAATACATGAGGGGTTAGATTCGTTTCCGCTAATGACAACAGCCCTAGTTTAATGGCTACTTGTTCGGCTGAAAAATCGATAGGAGTAGCTACGAGCGATCCCGACAGTATTATTCCGTACAGAATA
>JAKSVZ010000019.1 GCA_024407725.1 Opitutales bacterium | reverse complement strand
GTACCCGTATCCAAAGAAGTACCCGTATCCAAAGAAGTACCCGTATCCAAAGAAGAGCATCGTCATCCAGTAGAGGACAAGCGTCCTCGTTCTTTAAAGGCAAATCAGACGCATACGTCTGTGGTGATGCCAGAAGCGGTTACGCCGGTGCATGACCTGAATGCTACACTGGTACGAACAAACGAAGTTACCGCATCTCAGCCGATCGAAACGCATGTCTATGAAGTAATGCACTACATTAAAGAGCAGATAATTAGCCGCGTTTTGGTATCTTCAAGCTCGTTGGAGCAAAATCGAACTGTTACATTGACATTATCCAACAATCTTTTGGCGGATACCAACGTACTGTTTTCAAAAAACGGAAGTTCGTTGCATATTCAATTTACTTCGCAAGCCCAGAGCAGTTTGAACTTTTTGATGGAACATCAGATCCATTTGCAGGGGTATTTACAGACTGAATTGAAACCCTATAAGTACGAACATGTATCGGTTCAAGTGTCCGATGGGCGTTTGTCGGAAGGTTCTATGTCCAAGGATAGCCGTTCCCGTGGGTATTTTGCTTACGATTCTCAAGATGACGATAAATGAGTGGATTAAAGCCAGCTGTTACCTTATCGCAAGCTTATGGGGATTTGACGCGGGCTTGGTGCGGGGAATTGCCCTTTCAGCTTAGGGAGCAGGAACATACCTTGCAATTGAAGGATCAGCGGACTTGGAAGGAATACATTGCCTTTCAGTATGGCTGGCAGGATAAAGTGGTTTGTCTATTGGGTAGTCTTAATGGGCTTTGTACGTGTTTAGACCCTAATTTAAAGGGTGTGGATCCAAAAGCCTATGGGAGCGAGATTTATGACTTGCTGTTGAAAGCCATGCAGGAAGAACTGGGCGAGATTTTCTTACAGTTTGAAGAACGTTTAGCGCCGCAAGAGGTTCGTTATACCGCTGCTCCTATCAACGCAATTTGTTTCAATTTGAATAATGCAGGTAAGCCTATTTATCAGTTGGGAATCAATGGCCAAGATGCTGCAAGTTGCCAATTGATGAGTGCGATTGCTGCCAAAACCAAACCGTCTGAATTGAAATTTCGGCAGCTAAAGTTCCCTTTTCGTCAAATTAATGGCCAAGCGCGGTTATCTTGGGAGGAATTACGATCCTTGCGGGTCGGAGATGTGATTTTATCCCAAACATCGCCAGCGGTTATTAAATTTTATTGGCAGAAAATCCTCTTTTGGGGAGAGCTGAAAGAAACAACATTTTGCATCAAGGGGTTATTTATGGAAGAAAACAACAATGATTTGCCAGTAGGTATTATTTCCGAAGATGAGGCGGATACTTCGGATGAGACAACCAATGCTGAGCCGATATCGGATGAGCAATTATCGGATGCCAGTGCATTTCCTGTGGAGCAATTGCCCGTCACCATTTCGTTTGATGTTGGACAGAAACAGTTGACCTTTGACCAACTTCAGCAGTTGCACGAAGGCTATACCTTCGAGTTGGATAAAAAAGTAGATGCATCGGTATCCGTTTTGGCGAATGGTCAATGCATTGGACAAGGCGAATGGGTGCAAGTTAATGATAAATTGGGCGTTCGCATGACTCACTTACATACGAAATAAGCCATGTCTACTACGCCATTCTACGACCCGATTACCCTGATTATATGCATGCTTGCATTGGCTCTGTTGCCATTTGCAATCATGATGATGACTTCGTTCATCAAATTGGTAATCGTTATGAATTTGTTGCGCCAAGCCATGGGGTTGCAACAGGTTCCGCCTAACATGGTGATTAATGGATTGGCGGTTGTATTAACTTTGTATATTATGGCTCCAACCTTGCAGGATAGTACAAGGAGAATCAGCGAGTCTTATTCGACCTTGCAATCCCTGAAAGAAAATCCAGACCATTTTCGATTACCAACGCATATGGAGCCGTTGAAGGCAGCCGGTCAGAATGATGTACGTTGGTTGAGCAGCATTCTTACCTCGACTCAAGCCGGTCAGACCGTTAGCCATGCCGAGGAATTAATCGCGATTGCTGGTTATGCCAAGCAGCCCATTGTTCATTTCCTTCATAAGCATACACCTGAAAAATACCGCACGTTTTTCATCCGTATTGCGAAACGTTTATGGCCGCAGGCTTACGTGAAAAATATTCGGGAAAGCGATTTGTTGATTTGTGTCCCTGCATTCGTTTTGTCTGAACTTACTTCAGCATTTGAAATTGGGTTTATTATCTACCTCCCCTTTATTGTTATCGATTTGATCGTGTCCAATATCTTATTGGCAATGGGTATGATGATGGTATCCCCTATGACCATTTCGCTCCCGTTCAAATTGATGCTGTTTGTTTTGGTAAACGGTTGGGATAAGCTCATCGAAGCCCTTGCGTTAACGTATCGATAGATACTCTAGCACCCTTTTAAATGTATCTTGACACCTCAGGCATACAACGATGTTATGGGTACCAAAGGTATACTATGAAAGGGAAACGTTTTTTGTTCGCAAGTTTGACTGCTATGATGGCCTCGAGTGCATGCTTCGGAGGCTTCGTGATTACCGATGGGATTGATGACCCAGAGACCGGTTTAAAGACGGTTGCAGTGGTTAACGATTCTGACGCTAAGGCTTACATTATTCGTTGGGATGCACAACATAAAGAATTTTATTACAAAAAAGTAAAAAGCAATCAGCCTAAGGACAAAGAAGACGCAGCTGAAAAAGCAGATAAAAAGTCTAAAAAAGAGCACAAAAACGACGATAAGTAGGGTAATACCCAATCGGCGTTAGTACTATGCTCGCGTTGGCAGAAAAATTGGGTCGATGGTTTGAGAAATCAAACCTAGGTCTTTTATTGTTCCGTATATTTTTTAGCGGTTTTTTGTTCACCTATGGGGTGCAAAGCTTCCGCAGTACGTCGTTGCTAAAACAACTAGGGCAGCCAGCTATAGCGTTTAATCTTCCGTTTTCTCCCACGTTTTGGGGAATTATAGTAGCGTTTACGCTTATTTGGACGGGCATTTTTATTCTGTTAGGGTTTTATTTTCGTTTCGCCCTGTTGGTTTTGGCTATTTTGAGCTATAGCGCAACGCGCGAGCATCTATCATGGAGCGTATTCGTTCAGCCGTATTCCCCTGCGGTTTTATTGCTGATGATTAGCAGTGTATTTTTATTTATCGGTCCGGGTGGCTTTTCCGTTAAGGGAAAATCCAGCGGATCTAGCAAGGTTTCTAGTAAAGAAAAATGAGTACCGAAAACAATTCAATAGCGATTCAAGTAGAAACAGTTGATTCGGTTTCTAAAAAAGTTACCGCTGTGTTTGAAGCATCCGCTTACCAGAATGCAGAAGCAATGGTGTTGAAAGCAGCGCAATCAAAGGCAGTTTTGCCCGGTTTCCGTAAAGGAAAAGTTCCTACAGAGCTTTTAAAGCAACGTTATGGGCAAGCCATGGAGTCAGAATTAAAGGAGCAGTTGGTTAAGCAAGCGTTAGATTATGCTGTCCAAAAGGAGAAGTTGTCGATTGCCGCTATTAGCGATATCGATTATTCCGATTTATCCATCAAGCGCACCGTACACATTACGGTGGAGCTAAAGCCAGAAGTTAGTTTGCCCGATTTCAAAAATTTTCAATTAGAAAAAGCGGATGTTGCCGTTAAAGAGGCAGAAATAACTGAGTTTATAACGCGTTTACGTAAGCAATACGCTACCTACAATACCGTTGATCGTGCGATTCAAAAGAACGATTACGTAAAGCTGTCGTATGAAGGCTTTGTTGGTGAAAAACCGGTAGGGGACTTCGGCGATGTATCATCTGTTTGGTCCAGACAAAAGAGCACTTGGCAAGAAGCGGGGGTGGTAGAAGCGTATGAAATTCCTGAAATTGCCAATGGGATTATGGGTATGAAAGTAGGGGAGAAAAAGAGTATTTCGGTAACTTTCCCTAAAGATTTTGAACTGGCTGAGTTGCAAAAGAAGGAAGGGGTCTATCACGTAACGATTGAAGAAGTGCGCGAGGTAGCCTTGCCGGAGATGGATGCAAAGTTCTTTGACAAGATTAAGGTTAAGGATCTGGATGCATTAAAATCAGCGGCTGAACAAACCATAAAACAGCGAAAAGAGTCTGAGTATGCGGTTCATCAAAAGCAACGCATTGCAGAATATTTAGTTCAATCGATTCAGTGTGATTTGCCTCATTCTTGGGTTAAGAGCCAGACCGATAAGATTTTGCAGGAAATGGTAGATGTTTTTGCATCGCACGGCGTTAAAGAGCAGGAGATGGAAGAACAAAAGGCCCTGTTGTACGAGAAAGCCAAGGAAGGAGCCGTTAGCCGCATTAAGCTAGATTTGTGCTTCGAAAAGCTATCGCGCGATGAACATTTGGTGTTAGAAGAGCAAGATTTAACGCCTATTGTTATGCAGGAAGCGCGGCGCTTGCATATTTCTCCGCAAAAATTGGTTCAGCAAGCGAACAAGGATAATCGTTTGCGCGTGGATATCCAAGGAAAAGCGTTTCAGGCGAAATTGATCAATTGGTTGTTTAATAAGCTTTCGAAAGAGCAAAAAGCTGCGTAAAGGTTTATGAGTTACCTCCCTCTTCCGTATGTTTACGAACGCGATGGACGCGGCGAAAAAGCATGGGATATCTATAGCCGTTTGTTGAAGGATCGCATCGTTTTCTTGGGTACCCCCATCGATGATTATGTAGCCAATGCGATCATTGCTCAATTGTTGTTCTTGCAGATGGAGGATCCGAAGAAGGATATCCATGTGTATATCAATTGCCCAGGTGGTAGCGTAACAGCCGGTATGGCGATTTACGATACGATGAATTTCCTTAAGTGCGATATTGTAACGTATTGCATCGGTCAGGCTGCCAGTATGGCGACTGTATTATTGGCTGCAGGAACCCGTGGTAAACGGTATGCATTGCCTCATAGCCGCGTGATGATTCATCAACCCTCAGGGGGGGTCAGCGGACAAGCTTCCGATATTTCAATTGCCGCTAAAGAAATTTTACGGTGGCGTTCGATTATCAATAAGATTTTGTCGCAACACAGTTCTCAATCGGTTGAGCAAATCGAAAAGGATTCCGATCGTGACTTTTTCTTAACCGCCGAAGAAGCTCAAACGTATGGTTTAATTGACCGCGTTATTGTTAATAATCCGCAAAAATCAGATAGTTAATGGCTAAAGATGCAGTATTTTGTTCGTTTTGCGGACGGCATGCTAGTCAAGTAAAGAAGTTGATTTCGTTTCCGGGGGGCGAGGCTGGAATCTGCATTGATTGTTTAAAAATCTGTCAGGGTATGATTCAACCGCCTAATGACGGAATTCATTCGGTTGGCAGTGAGGAAGAGCCTAAAGAAACCAAGGAACAACCAAAGCTAAAAATCTTATCGCCGCAAAGTATTAACTCGGTGTTGGATGCGTATATTATTGGTCAAGAACAGGCTAAAAAAACGCTATCAGTGGCGGTTTATAACCACTACAAACGTTTGGTGTGTCAAAAGGGTATTGAGCATTTTGAATGCGAATCTGGGTTGAATTTAACCAGTCAATTGCCTGAGGATTTATCAGATGTAGAGATTGAAAAGAGCAATGTGTTGTTCATTGGCCCGACTGGGAGCGGAAAAACGTTGCTGGCTCGTACCTTGGCGCGCGTATTGAATGTTCCGTTTGCCATTGCGGACGCAACTACCCTGACAGAAGCAGGTTATGTCGGTGAGGATGTTGAAAACATTGTTTTACGTTTGTTGCAGGCAGCAGATTATGATGTCGCTCGAGCGGAAACGGGCATTATCTATGTGGATGAAATCGATAAGATTGGGCGCAAAACCAGCAATGTTTCGATTACCCGCGATGTTTCTGGCGAAGGGGTTCAGCAAGCGTTGCTAAAAATTTTAGAAGGTACGGAATGCAATATTCCGCCTAAGGGTGGACGTAAGCATCCGGATCAAGAGTATATTCGCGTCAATACTTCCAATATTCTGTTTATTTGCGGCGGAGCCTTTGTTGGCTTGGATAAGATTATGGCAGAACGTTTGGGTCACAATATTGTTGGGTTCGAACATACGATCCAAGGGGCGGATGAAGAAGCATCGTTTATTGAGCAAAATGTGCAAGCGGAAGACCTGATTCAATTTGGAATGATTCCCGAATTTGTCGGTCGATTGCCGATTATATCGGTGTTACGCGAATTAACCCGCGAGGATTTGATCTATATTATGACCCGCACGAAAAATGCACTTTTGTTGCAATATCAGAAGTTGTTTGCGATGGAAGGGGTGCGTTTGTCAATGGATCCAGAAGCAATTGTGGCGGTCGTCGATCAAGCGCTTGAGTTGAAAACTGGTGCGCGTGCCTTGCGTTCTATTTTGGAACGGTTGATGAATGATGCTTTTTTTGCTGTTTCAAAAGATAAAGGCATTCATGACATCCAAATTACCAAAGAGATGGTGTTGGGTAAACAGTCGTTACTGAAGTAATGCAAGCTACCCAGATTCCTTGGGTCTATTGCCCCACGATTCCTGCTGATGCTTCCTGTGTTGCGTTAAGCGAGAGTGAAGCGCATCATGTGCTGCATGTGCTGCGGTGCCGTTCGGGAGCGACTGTGGCAGTTTTTAATGGGGATGGAGCGCTTCGTATCGGTCAGCTGCAGCCTAACGGTAAAGAGTGCATCGTAATGTTCACCGATCCTTTACAAACAGCTTCTAAGGTTAGCAGCGAGTGGCAATTAGTTCTAGCTTTGCCCAATCAAAGTTCTACGTTTGACGCTATTTTACCCAAGGCGAGCGAATTGGGGATAGCGCGTATTCAACCGGTGTATGCTGAACGAACGGAGCGTGGACATTGGGAACCTATTTGGGGAAAACGGTTAGAGCGCTGGCAACGGATTTTGATTGAAGCGTGCAAGCAGGCAAAAAATCCCTATGTGCCGAAACTGTTGGATCCCATTGCCTTGAGTCAATTGCCTACAAAATCCTTAGGGAATTGCTTTCATGGATCGTTAAATGCCGCTGGAGCCGCTATTCAATTGCCGCAAACATCCTCTGTTTGTTCGGTGGTTGTTGGGTCCGAAGGGGGATTTACGGCGGCTGAAGAGGCGTTTTTGGCGACCTTTTCGACTCCTGTATGCCTACCGACCTACGTGTTGCGTATGGAAACAGCGGTGGTTAGTTTGGTAGCGGCTTTAAAAACGCAGGTTGGGTATCCTTATCGTTGACCTTTGGCTCAGAAAACGCTTCACTTAAAACAATTTAAGTATGGTAAATCAAAATGATGATTTGGTTTCTCATTATGGGAAACAATGGCGGGATTTTGATGGGCGTGGACGGTCCGAGGAAGAAGTTTTGGAAGAATTCCATGGATACTTTGATATTTTCCCCTTTGACCAGTTACCTGCAACCGCTGAAGGGTTTGATGCTGGGTGCGGAATGGGACGCTGGGCTTATTTTGTGGCTGATAAGGTAAAGCGGCTGAATTTGATCGAGCCTTCGGATGCAATTGAGGTTGCCAAAACCGTTTTGCAAGGAAAGTCGAATGTTCATTTTTACAAACGTACCATCAATGATATGCCGTTGCCGGATAATTCGCAGGATTTTGGCTATTGCCTTGGGGTGTTGCATTACATTCCCGATCCCTGCTCGGCTATGCAAATGTGCGTTAATAAGCTCAAGCCCGGTGCTCCGTTTTTGGTCTACATGTATTATAATTTTGAGAACCGTCCCGAATGGTTTAAGGCTATCTGGCGGTGTACAGATGTAGCGCGTCGGTGTATTAGCCGCATGCCTTATTTTTGGCGAAAATTATGTACGGATGTTATTGCGTTTACGGTTTATTGGCCGCTTGCAAAATTATCTTGGGTGCTCGAAAAGCTAGGGGTTAATGTATCCAATATCCCTTTGAGTGCTGTGCGTAATAGTTCTTTGTATAGCATGCGGCTTTGGAGCTTAGATCGTTTTGGTTCTAGGATAGAGCATCGGTTTTCAAAGCAAGATATTACCACCATGATGACCCAATGCGGTTTGGAACGCATTACATTTGGAACGAATCCCGAAGTTAATTGGTGCGCCATTGGTTATAAGCGGGAAGCGTAATAGGTTCTATGTGCGGAATAGCAGGGATTTGGAATTTTAACGACGGTATGCCGGCGATCGAAGATGTATTGCCGTCCATGCTGAAAGTTTTAACGCACCGTGGTCCTGATCATTCGGGTGCTTGGATACAGGAGTCCATTGGGTTAGGTCAAAACCTATTGGCTATTTGCGATGTTAGTCCTTTTAGCTATCAGCCGATGCTTAGCGAAGATAAGCGCTATGTCCTTGTTTATGACGGTGAAATTTACAATTAGCGCACCTTGGGAAAGGAATTACAGGCAGTAGGCGTTCATGTTGAGGTACATAACGATACGCAAGTGTTGTTGCATGCGTGCATCCAGTGGGGGGTTGAAAAAACCTTGCCGAAATTGAATGGGATGTTCGCGTTTGCCTTATACGATAACCAAGAAAAGCAGTTGGTGGTAGCGCGGGATCGTTTGGGAGAAAAGCCTTTGTATTATGCGTACGAATCCAATCGCTTTTTTGCGTTTGCGTCCGAATTAAAGGCGCTGCGTACCTTGCCGCAATTTGATGATGCTTTGGACGAAAATGCCTCACAGCTTTTTTTAAGGAATTTTTATGTGCCCTGTCCTTATTCCATCAATAAAGGCGCACGTAAGTTGTTTCCCGGTCATTATTTAACGTTAAAAGAGGGGGTGTTAACGGAGCGTAGTTATTATGATTTGGAGTCAGAATTGGGGCAGCGTACCTACCTAAAAGCTTCTGCAGCTTCTATCATTGATCAACTGGATGATTTACTGAATCAATCGGTTAAGGAACGGATGTGCGCAGATGTTCCGGTAGGAGCGTTTTTATCAGGGGGTATTGATTCTTCATTGGTTGTTTCATTGATGCAACGCCATGCTTCAAAACCGGTTAAGACGTTTAGTGTGGGGTATAAAAATGCACGCTTTGATGAATCGCCGTATGCTGAAGCGATTGCTAAGCATTTAAAAACCGACCATACGACCTTGTTTTTGCCACCAAGCGACTTGTTGGAAGTGATCCATTCAATTACGCATATTTATGATGAACCCTTTGCCGATCCGGCAGCCTTACCGACTTACATCATGTCCAAATTAGCTAAACAGTCGGTGAGTGTGGTCTTAACAGGTGATGGAGGCGATGAATTGTTTGCGGGTTATCCCGAGTATAAACGCTTAGCAAATTTATTCCGCATCAAGCCCTTGTTTCCTGAAGGTGTACTGTCTTTTTTGCAGCAGTTTAATAGCCGCATCTTAAGGCCGATAGCGCCTAAGTTTGCGCGGCGCAATTCCCGTGCCTTGAATATATTGCAAATGCACGATTTGTTGGAAGGTTATATGCACGTTAATGAAGGGTGGGTGTTGGATTCTCCTTTACAAAACACATGGTATCGCTTACCCCATACGACTTCAAAAACAGCAGAACAGGTTATGTTTTTAGACCTGCGTACGCGCTTTACGGATGCGTATTTGTGTAAAGTAGACCGTGCGGCCATGGCGGCTAGTTTAGAAGCCCGTGCACCGATTATTGATTACACGATTGTTAATTTTGCCTTATCGATTCCTTTTCATCAAAAGCTACTGCATCGGACTAAGAAGTATTTGTTGAAACAGGTTTTGAATCGCTATGTGCCGCGCGCTTTGTGGGATCGCCCTAAATGCGGGTTCCAAATGCCCTTAGCCGATCTATTCCGCACCTCATTGAAACCGACCATGGAACGTTATTTGGCGGCCGATACTCCCGTATGGAAGTATTTAGACCGAGCAACCGTGCAAGCGTTTTGGCAACAGCATTTATCAGGGCGTATTACCCACGAAATCGTTTTGTGGAATTTCTTTGTCGCCCAACAGTTTTTGCTTAAAGAATAGCCCTATTTAATCCTTGGCGGGT
The DNA here is from genome assembly GCA_024407725.1 of Opitutales bacterium. Lineage (GTDB taxonomy): Bacteria > Verrucomicrobiota > Verrucomicrobiia > Opitutales > UBA9783 > UBA3869. The sequence goes on along the minus strand of JAKSVZ010000019.1, from coordinate 2,191 downwards.
TGCAGGTGCGTTCCATTAAGGACGGTGGTTGTTTTGCCTGAATTTAACCTTAATTGCAGGCTGCCATTGGGTAAAACGGCCTGAAATAGCCCATTTAGCCACTGTTGCTGGTCTTCGTCGAAGATTGTAATGGCTTGATGGAGGTACAACCAGTAGGGGCTGCAGGCATCGCTTAAGGAGGTTGGTTGGTGCGAATAGCTTAACCAATGGCTCATAAATAGCCGCGAAAAACGTTGAATTTTATCAAAAATAGCTGATTTCGAGAAAGGGCTACCTTGGTTTAATAAATGCCTTACGGAGGTGGCGGGTTGGTCGATAGCCTTTAAATGCTCCAAGTTGTAGTTGATTCCAACGCCAATGGTGACCCAATGTCCGCGAACAGCTGCTAAACAGCCGCTGATTTTTGCTCCTGCTACGCAAACATCGTTGGGCCATTTTAACTGTACCGCTTGGGGAATTTCTTGCTCGAGGAATGTGCAAACCGTGTAGGCCGCTAACTGCGCAAAGGGCAGGATTTGATGGGCGTTAAAGATTAAATTGATATGGAAATCATGGGCGCCCGATAACCATGAGCGTTGATGGGAACCGACGCCGTTGGTTTGGGTATGAGCTACAATGACCTTTAGGTGCTCAGGTGCTACCGGCACCTTGCTTTGTTGCAACGCCCATTGGTGCGTAGACGGTAGGGTGGGGTAGCAGTCATAAGCGATTGCTGGATTTTCAGGATCGATGCTCCCTGCGTCGCTTTTGTTTAAGTTGCTTTCGGTAATCATACAAGGGCTTCAGATTTTGTTCGGCCCCAATCGGCTTCAAATGATAAAAAGTTTGCGATTCGTCCCAATACGCCTGTCCGGAAACATTGGCTTCGAATTGATGGCTGTAAAGGTAGCTGTCTTCGCGGTGCAAGGGTGTTTGCTGCAACGCATTCGGTACGGGTTGCAGAGGGTGTTTGTCGATGTATTGATAGGCAGCGTTGAGCGCCTCATTGGTACTGTTGCTTTTGGGCGCAAGAGCTAAAAAGATGGTTACGTGCGACAGATTGATCGCGCATTCCGGCATACCGATTTTTTCACAAGCTGTATAAGCGGCGGTTGCCAATAATAACCCGCGGGAATCCCCCAAACCAACGTCTTCGGATGCTAAAATGACCAGACGGCGCGCAATAAACAACGGGTCTTCGCCGCCTTTGAGCATCCGCGCTAGCCAATAAACCGCAGCATCGGGGTCGCATCCGCGTATGCTTTTGATGAACGCTGAAATCGTATCATAGTGATCCGTTTCGCGCGCATTGTAACTAGCGTGCCAGCGATCCAATTCCGCCTCTGTTTGCTCCAACGAAAGGGTGCTGCCGACCGGTGCGCTGAGGCATAAAAATTCCAATAGGTGAAGGGCTCGACGGAGATCCCCATTAGCCACCCGCGCAATTTCCGTCAAAACTGCTTCAGGTACGGTTAATCGCAGTGCTCCCAACCCACGTTCTGTATCCCCCAGAGTCTTTTTCAGTAGTTGAATGATGGCTTCTAAGGAAATAGGATGGAGCTCGAATACATAACTTCGGCTGATCAGCGGAGGAATGAGATAGAAAGCCGGATTGTGGGTGGTGGCTCCGATGAGCTGAACATTTCCGCTTTCGCAAAAAGGCAACAAAACGTCTTGCTGCGAGCGGTTAAATCGATGGATTTCGTCAATAAATAGGATGGTTTTCCTCGGTCGCTGTTCCGCTTGATGCAACTTGGCCTTTAAATCATTAACGTTGGATAAAACAGCGTTTAACGGAATGAGTTCCTTTTGCAATTGGCTTGCAATCAAACGCGCAAGGGTTGTTTTTCCGCATCCAGGAGGGCCGTATAATAACACATTACCAGTGCCGCCGTTGTGCAGCCAATTTTGGAACGCGCTTTTGTCGGATAATAGATGCGCTTGCCCAACCATGTCGGATAATTGTTGAGGCCGCATCCTCTCAGGCAAGGGAATCGATTCTGGATGAGCCTCTTCAAACAACAAAGCATCATCACTCTTTCCCCTCATCTCACACCTCGCTTTATCCTTGCATCCTACCTTGTATCTGGCAAGTGAAAATAGTTCCAAAAAAGCTTGCAATTTCAGGAAAACGCCCAAAATCTTATAAGGAAATGACTTATAAGGAAATGACTTATAAGGAAATGACTTATAAGGAAATGACTTATAAGGA
>JAKSVZ010000018.1 GCA_024407725.1 Opitutales bacterium | reverse complement strand
AGGGTTCCCGCAATAAGGGTTCCCGCAATAAGGGTTCCCGCAATAAGGGTTCCCGCAATAAGGGTTCCCGATAAAAAGGAAGGGAACATGATCCATAGATGGATGGCATTAGGCGCCTTAAGCCTAAGTTTAGGAATAACAACCCCCTGTTACGGTTACGTCATGGTACGTAGTGGCTTTGGCGAATTAAAAGCAGACGATATTAGCCAAAATAAACAGCAGGGAACCTTGCCAAGCTGGACGGCCAATGCGTGGGGTGTTTTGGCTGATGCTAACCTTGAGTGGAATAACGCTACTACCCTCGTACGTGATGGTACGTGTACCAAGGGACGCTTTGATTACAAAGATCATCACAATCTATCGGTAGCCTTAGGCCGACGCTTCGACGTATTTGATACAGGGGCTTTAGGAATCGAGCTAGAAATCCTAGGGGCTTATGCGCGTTATGATAGCAAAAACCGAGAACTGGTTGAGATTAGGTTAGTAGAAGGTACTGGACAAGATCATCACGATCATATGGATCATGTGAATCTACCACGCCCAGATTTCCTTATGGTACAATATAAGGATGTAAACAACGTGCATATGGCTCATATTATTCCGATGTACCTAAAAAATCAACGGATCGTGGGTGCACAAACCAACATCTATTGGGAACAGTACCTTTTGGATTGGTTATCTGCTGGTATCGGGGGAGGAATTGGCGGAGCTTATGTTTGCACCAAATTTTCAACCTTGGAAAAATGGGAAGTGTTGGATTCTGTAATCGTTAATATATTCCGTCGACACTACGTTTGGTGGGGCGGTGGTTTAAAGCCTAATCAAAATCGCAAGTATGCCCATACCGGAGCGTTGTTGTATAACTTCATGCTCTTTTTACGGGCAGAGAAATTTGATACATTATTTGAAGTTGGTTATCGCCATATCGGGCTGCACCAGATGTTTGACAACAAAATGTATGGTATGACGATCGATAAACTCGCTAACATGCATTCCGACCAAATCTATTTGGGCGTAGGACGGACGTTCTAAAAACGCTTATTGGGAGGTATGTCCCCTTGTCTTTCAAGCCAGACACAGTTTTGCCCGGTTTTTTTATTTGTTAAAATTGTGGATGCCCGCGTAAAAAGTCAACGATGGACATGGGTCGTTCGCACGCTTTTTGAATCTGATCGATTGCCAAATAGCCATCGGCAGTAGCAAGAGTTAGGGTTGTGCGCTGAGCGTTAACGATAAAGGTTCCGGGTGGGCAATGAGTCGTTACATCTGCTAAATGCGCTTGAAGCACCTTATACCGTATTCCGTCTTTAAAAAAGTATAAACCGGGCCAAGGTTGAAAAGCACGAATTTGGCGCTCTAAAACAACCGCCGGTTGGTTAAAATCCAACGCACCATCGGCTTTCGAAATCTTTTTGCAAAACGTTGCTTGGCTATCTACCTGCGGAGTGCAATTGACCGATGGAGTCAACAAAGGAAGTGCTTTTGCCAATATTTCCGCGCTTTTATGAGCCAATTTTTCGCCCAAGGTAATACTCGTGTCCTGAGGCTCAATCGACACGGTTTCCTGCAATAAATACGGCCCTGCATCTAATTTGGGCACCAGACGCATAAAGGTTACCCCTGTTTCCCTATCCCCATTTAACAAAGCGGTTTGGATAGGAGAAGCCCCTCTGTACTTCGGCAATAACGATACATGGAGGTTCCACGTACCCAGCGGTGGAATGGACAAAAAGCGTTGGGGCAAGATATGTCCAAAAGCCATCACCAATACTGCATCCGGCGATAAATCGCTAACCCACTGCAGGGTTGCTTCGTCCATTCGATCGGCAGGATAAAAAGGAATACCACGCTGCTGCGCCCATTGCCCCACTACATTCAAGCTAACAACCTGCCCGCGACCCTTCGCACGGCTCGGTTGCGTTAAAATCCCGCATAAATGCACCGCCGGATTACTCTGCAAATAATCCAAACAAGGAAAGGCTATTTCCGATGAGGCACAAAAAACGATACGCGTAGCAACATCCACGTTAAAACTTAGGCTAAGTTAATTTTGGGCAACGTACGGTTCAATTCCCACAGCGCGAGCCATTGTTCCATCAAGGCCGGCAGTTGATTTAAAGGCAGTTGGGTGGCTGAATCCGACCAAGCCGATGCAGGGTCAGGATGCACCTCGACAAATAGCCCATCTGCATCCGCAGCCAAAGCTGCTTTGGATAAAGACGGAAGGTAACCACGATCACCGCCGGTTGTTTGCGTACCGCACCCTGGCAATTGCAAGCTATGAGTCGCATCGAACACTACCGGACAATGCGTCTGTTTCAAAATATCAAACGCACGCATATCAACCACTAGGTTTCCATAGCCAAACGTAGTACCGCGCTCCATTAAAATCGTTTCTTTGGCATGAAAATGCTGCAGTTTTTCAGCTACATAACGCATATCAAACGGAGACAAAAACTGCCCCTTTTTCACACTAACACACCGTCCCGTTTCTGCCGCTGCTCGCAACAAATCCGTTTGCCGGCATAAAAACGCAGGAATTTGCAACATAGCGCATACTTTGGCAACTGTTGCCGCCTGATGACTTTCATGAACATCGGTAGTAACCGGCAAGGCATAACGCGTATGAATATCAGCTAAAATAGCCAACCCACGCTCCATTCCAACCCCACGCGCGCTGGTTACCTGCGTCCGATTTGCTTTATCAAACGAAGCTTTAAATACAACATCCAATTTGGAAGCGTACTGTTGCTGTAACGTCGCCAACACAGACGCTACTTGTTCACAAACCGCCTCCGTTTCAATAGCACACGGACCCGCAATCAATAGAAATTTATCGGGATGAAAGATAGACATAATGTTATCTTAACGATTCCGATAAAACGACAGCAACTCTATAATCAAGCTTACAACTTGCTTTATTTCTTAACACATACGCAAAAGGTACGGCCTCTATCTGAGACACGATTACCTTTGTTCAGCACTCGCCGCTCACGTATGTCAAAAAATTGCGCTATAACCTGAATAACCTTTTCTAATTGTTCAGGGGTTTCATAGCAAACTGCATGAGACTCAAATAATAACAATCCACCAGGTTTTAAATAAGTCGCACACTTTTGAAAATAACTTTGTAATGATTGATGAGTATTTTGGTCAAACGTATGATGGTTCGCCAAAGATAGCACAACATCATACTCAGCCTGTTCCTGGTAATCTTCAAACGTTATAGGCAAAAAACGCGTGTTGTTCACCTGTAGGTAATGCGCAACTATATCCGCAATTCTGATACAATAAGGATTGATATCAAACCCTGTTATAGATTCGGCAAAACGCGCAAGCTCAATACTTAAAAAACCAAAACTACAGCCTATATCCATAACCCTTGCTCCTTTTACATAAGAGGCTAATTGCATAGACGCAATCCGTGCTTCTGTATTACGAAAACCGCTTATATTAGCCGGTTTACAGGATTGATAAAAGTACGATTGCCCATAATCATGCGATTTATACTGGGTATTTTGCTCCTCTAAAACCTTCTGGATATTATAATGTAAATCTAAACATGATCATATACGAAAGTAATCTTGTAAACGATACCAAATAGCATATCGAATCTCCATGTTTTTACACCGAAACAACTGGGGTAATAACACTTTACAGGCTTTTAAGGGTTGCCATTTGCGATAAAGTAATTCAGACAATGGTTGTTCTTGTACCACAAATTTTATAACAACCAAAATTGAACAACTATCAAACCAATTTTACTGGTTTTAATGCAACACCTGTAATTTCCAAATATCCTTGACGTAATCGCGGATGGTACGGTCGCTGGAAAAATAACCTAAGCGGGCGGTATTAAGCCAAGCTTTTTGGGTCCACAAACGGGGCTGTTGCCAAATACGTTCGCAGGTATCTTGCATTTCGCAATAAGCCTGAAAGTCAGCCAGTACGAAGAATGGATCGCCATTCAAGAGGTTATCTCGAATCGACCGCAAAGGATATTGGCCGTTCTGCATAAAACAGTCGCTGTTCATCCAATCCAACAACTGATGCAGGGTTGGATTATCCCGATAATAATCGTACGGATGGTAACCCTTACGGCGCAATGCATCCAGTTCCTCAACGGTATGACCGAAAATAAAGATGTTATCCTTTCCCACATGATCGAGCATTTCGATATTAGCTCCATCCAACGTTCCAATGGTACACGCTCCATTGAGCCCCAATTTCATATTACCGGTGCCTGACGCCTCTTTACCTGCCGTTGAAATTTGCTCTGACAAATCCGCTGCAGGAATGATTTTACCGGCTAAGGTCACATTGTAATTAGGAACAAAAATCACCTTGAGCGCTCCTTCGATCTTTGGATCTTGGTTAACATGCTGCGCCAACACATTGATACCATAAATAATCTCCTTAGCAAAATAGTACCCTGGCGCTGCTTTACCGGCGAAAATAATAACGCGCTTGAAATCGGTCGAACGTTTGCCGTTCAATAAATCGCTATACAGCTTGAGTGCATACAATAAGCTCAAATGCTGCCGTTTGTATTCATGAATGCGCTTGATTTGTACATCAAATAAAGCAGTGGGGTCTACCTCAATACCACACTCCGATTGAAGATACTGAGCAAAATCCCGCTTGTTGGCCTGTTTAATCGCCCGATAGGTATTCAAATGCTCATCGGAATCAACATATTTTTCTAACTGTTTCAGTTGCTCTAAATCCGTTAACCAACGATCATGCCCCAAGGTACGTGTGATAAAAGTGGCCAAGCGCGGATTGATGGATTGAATCCAACGCCGAGGCGTTACCCCATTGGTTTTGTTGTTAAATTTATGGGGATATAGCTCATTAAATTCAGGGAACAATTGCTCCTTAAGCAACTGGGTGTGTAACTTTGCCACCCCATTGACCGAAAAGCTTCCCACAATCGATAGAAATGCCATACGAACGTACTGCGGATTTCCTTCTTCGATCAATGACAACCGCTGGCGCTTATTGTCATCGCCAGGCCACTTTACAGACACCTCTTTATCCAACACCCACTGATTGATTTCGTAAATCAGCTGTAGGTGGCGCGGTAAAAGTTGCTGAATTAACGGAACGCTCCAACGCTCGAGCGCTTCCGGCAACAAGGTATGGTTGGTATACGCAAAAACCGATCGGCATAAATCCCATGCAGATTGCCAATCCATGCCTTCTTCATCGATAAAAATGCGCATCAATTCCGGAATAGCAATTGCAGGATGGGTATCATTCAACTGAATTACTACCTTTTTCGCAAATTCGTTAAAAGAATTATGCGCGCGCTTATAACGACGGATAATGTCATGCAACGAACAGGAAGCAAAAAAGTATTCCTGCATGAGACGCAATTTTTTCCCATTTTCAATACGATCGTTCGGATACAATACTTTGGAAATGGTTTCTCCATAAGCCTTATCGCGAACCGCTTCAATATACCCTCCTTCGTTGAACACTTTGAGGTCAAAATCTTCTGACGCACGCGATTCCCACAACCGTAAATAATTAACCGTGGTTCCATGGTACCCAACAATCGGAATATCCCAAGGTACCCCCAAAATGGTTTTTGTTCCTACCCAACGTTGCCGCTGCTCACCCGTTTCGGTTTGATAAGACTCCAAATGCCCACCAATGTGCACCCTTTGTGTACGATCAGAGCGCAACAACCGCCAAGGATTGCCAAAGGTTAACCAGCTGTCCGGCAATTCTTCCTGCTTCAAGTCATGAATTGCTTGCTTAAACAGCCCAAATTCATACAAAATTCCATAACCAACCGCCGGATAATCAAGGGTCGCCAGCGAATCCATAAAACACGCCGCCAAGCGCCCCAATCCACCATTACCAAGCCCCATGTCACACTCTTCATGACGAATCAGATCATAGTCTTGCCCAAAATCTTTCAGAACGTCTATAAGCGTCTCTTTAAGGTTTAAATTATCTACATTGGTGTTGAGCAAGCGACCAATCAGGTACTCAAGCGAGAAATAATACACACGCTTTACATCCTTTTGCTTTTGAATCGCTTGGTTTTCCGTCAAATGCTGCAAAATATGCTCATTGATGGCATAACAACTCGCTAACCACCAATCGTGCTTGGTTGCAGCATGAATGGGTCGCGCAATGGTTTGATATAAATGGCGCTGAATAGACGCCTTCAAAGCTTCTTTAGAAAGAATCATAGGAGTCGAGGTTCTCTATTATTATAAAGCATAAACAGTACCTTTTCAAAAAAAGTAAAAAAAGCTTGCAAAGTATAAAAACTGCACTCACAATTTCTTCTAAGAAGGATCCCCCGCAAGAAGGATCCCCCGCAAGAAGGATCCCCCGCAAGAAGGATCCCAAAGTCAAGGAAGATATGGGAACCAAAATTCACAAATGGATGGTTTTAGGCACCTTAAGCCTAGGGTTAGGAATAAGCACGCCCTGTTTGGGTTACGTAATGGTACGCTCCGGTTTCGGAGATTTTAAAGGAGAGGTTATCCCCTATGAAGAATGGACGGAACCCTATCTTGTTCAAGACAGTCATCGTATTACTTTTGATTTATATCGCAATACCCCCGATTGTCTACAGGGCAAATTCCAATATGATCATTCTTATAACGGATCGGTGGCTTTAGGAAGAAGATTTGATATTTTTGACCTCGGCGCCGTAGGGATTGAAGTTGAACTACTAGGAGCTTATCTAAAAGGGAAAGATTCCCATCGTCCTACATCGAATGTTGAAGAAATAATACTACCTGCTCCAGATATTATCGTCGATGTTTTTCGATTTGACGCCAATAATTGTTGGTTGCGCCATCATCGATGCCATTATTTTAAGAATCAACGCATTGCCGGTGCTCAGCTCAATGTCTATTGGGAGCAGTATTTACTCGATTACCTATCCATCGGTATTGGTGGCGGAATTGGTGGTGCATATATCTGCACCAAATTTAACGTGATTCAGTGGTTTGATTATCTACAGGGAGGAGCTATGGTAGCTAATAGTCAGTGTTATTTTTCACATGCTTCTAAGTATGTCCATGCCGGTTCGTTGTTGTACAGCATGACCCTATTTGTACGCGCAGAGAAATTCGAAACCTTATTTGAAGTCGGTTACCGCCATATCGGCTTGCATCAAGCATCAGATTCAAAGCTTTATGACCATAGCCTCCCCTTCGGCACCATGCATTCCGACCAAATCTATTTGGGCGTAGGAAGAACCTTCTAAGGGAACAGCCCGGGCAAAGTCCATCTATATTGGCTTATTTTAAGCGGTTTTGGCCGTCCTTAAGGACCCAGCAACTGCTCAAGATGGAATCGCTTTCGTCCTGTTTGATTTGAGCGCTTTCAGTATCCAATATATGCTGCATGAACGCTACTATATTATTCGCAAACAGTTGGGAAGCTGCCATGGGAACATTACGTTCCCAATAACCTTCGCCTAAAATATAAACGCCCTTATGGGTACGTATCGTACGACCGGCAATCAATCCTTCCGTATTTCCTCCTGCTTCAACCGCCAAATCAACCACAACGCTATTGGGTTGCATGGCATCTAGGATGGCCTGATTGATGATAATCGGCGCTTTACGACCAAAAACCTTTGCTGTTGTAATCACGATGTCTGCACGAGCGCAGGTGGTTACCAACAATTCACGTTGGCGCTGCAATTGCTCATCGGTCAATGATTTTGCATAGCCTTGTTGCGTTGTGCCGGTTTCACCCAAATCAATTTTGACGAATTTTGCGCCTACCGAACGCACCTGTTCTTCAACCTCTGGGCGTGTATCAAATGCCTCCACCCTAGCTCCTAAGCGTTTAGCGGTTGCAATCGCCTGAAGACCTGCTACTCCTGCTCCGATAACAAAAACGCGCGCGGGTTGTAAGGTTCCTGCAGCCGTTACAAACATCGGTACAGCTTTTTTCAAACAAGCGATACCCTTGAGCACCCCAACATAACCTGCCAAATTGGACTGCGAACTAACCGCATCCATCTTTTGGGCAAATGAGGTACGGGGAATACGCTCTAGGCTAATAACATTCGTTTGTTGCTTCTGGAATGCTGCCAGCGCGTCTGCATAACGAAACGTATCCAAAAAACTGATATGCCATGCTTTGGGCTGCAAACAAGCAATATCCTCTAATGCTAACGGCAAAACGTTCACGATCACATCCGCTTGGCGCAACGTTTCCTGCCGTTGCTCTGAAGCAATTAGGTGCGCACCCGCTTCCTGATACGCTGCATCTACAAAGCCACTTTTTTCTCCTGCTGATGCTTCAACCGTAACCGAACAGCCCAAGGCAATAAGTTTTTTAACGCTCTCTGGGGTAACTGCCACACGGGTCTCAGCCTCCATCTCTTTAGGAACAAAAATGTTCATAATACTTCTTTTAGTTAAGCCCAAACCTTCCACCAATTCAACCTAAAATCATTGCCTCCTTTAAAAGCCTAGAAGTCTATTGACAAGCCCGACGTATCTCCTTTTTATTACCTCTTATGACGCTGTTTTCGGACTTCCATTTAGATCCTTTATTGCTACAAGCAATCGACGAAGCGCATTACACTCAGGCAACCCAAATTCAAGATCAAGCTATTCCACTCATTCTCCAAGGACATGACCTGTTAGGTATTGCTCAAACCGGAACAGGGAAAACGGCTGCCTTTTCCTTGCCCATTTTACAAAACCTACTCACGAAGCCATTGGCACAATCGGGTCGCTCACCCAAAGCCTTAATTTTGGTACCTACGCGCGAATTGGCTTTGCAGATAGCGGAACATTTAAAGCGTTACGGACGCCATACTCCTCTGCGTTGGGGTGCTATTTTCGGCGGTGTTAACGAAAATCCCCAAATTCGAGCCATTAAAAAGGGTATCGATATTTTGGTCGCGACCCCAGGGCGTTTAATGGATTTACACAAACGCTCCTTATTGCCTTTAAACAACGTAAGTTGTTGCGTACTCGATGAGGCCGACCGCATGCTCGACATGGGATTTTTGCCGGCCATTAAAAGCATTATGGGGCTATTGCCAACTCAGCGCCAAACCCTACTGTTTTCTGCAACCTTTCCCAAAGGCATTGAACACTTAGTTCAATCCTTTTTGAAGCAACCCAAGCGAGTAGAAGTCGCTCCTCCTGCCACCGTTACGTCCACCATCGATTCATTTTTGATCTTTATGCCAAAAGCTCAAAAACAGGAGCTATTACAGCATATTATCGAGCAAGAAAACTGCGAACGCCTGATTGTTTTCTCAAAAACAAAGTATGGCGCCGATCGCATTGGACGACGGTTACGGCAAGCTAACATTGTTAATTGCGTGCTGCATGGGGATAAATCCCAGCGTGAACGTCAGCGAGCATTGAAAGAATTTCAGCAAGGCACCAGTAGAATTTTAATAGCAACCGATGTAGCTTCGCGTGGAATCGATATTTCCAACGTAAGCCATGTAATCAATTTCGATCTGCCCAATGAGCCTGAAAGCTATGTCCATCGCATCGGACGTACCGGAAGAGCCGGCAAATGCGGCATAGCGTATTCCTTTTGCGACGCCGAAGAAAAACCTTTGTTGCGCGCGATCGAAAAGAAAATTCAGCAAACGTTACCCATTGTATCGGCCAAACGCTTTTGGAACGATTTTGTTCCCATGGAACAGCCACAAGCGCCCCATAAGCCGTTTCATCGGCATAATAAGCATCCTTTCAAAAGAAAACCTGCCAAACGCAGCCCAATGGCCTAAGCGTTTTTGTCGGCATCGACCGCTTGCTGAACCGCTTGGACGATTTGGGTTTTCATCTGTTCTAGCGCTGAACACCGAACCACATAGGTTTGGCATAGCTGGTCGTGAAAGCCACGATGCAATTTGTTAATGGCCATAAAGCAGCCGGTCATCACCATTAAAAATGGCCAAGCCGTCAATAAACAAAAGCTTAAAAGACCCGAGCGAATAATTCGATTGAAGATCGGTTGCGGTTGCAGATTATAAATACTTAACACTCGTAGATTAAAAATCTCCTTTCCTACCGTTCCTCCCTGTAGAAAACAGGCGTTGACGGCATAATAAATCCACGTATTGAGGAAGATAAAATGGTCTATCGATTGAAACAAATTTAGCAACGATGGAGAATGTTTGATCTGCTCCAACAAAGGTTCCCATTGCCCCTGCAACAAATTGGGCATGTACGTATCTAGCAAGCAATTAAATTCAAGCATCGCATCGGTTGCGTACATCGGCATCCATAACTTCCCAATGAAGAACAAACAACATAAGCCAATGATCATGAAATCACACAGGGCCGCTAATAACCGCAAACTCATGGGCGCCGGAGGTAATAATAAAGGAACAGGTCTTATTGGGGATGGCATAAATAATAAGCTTTTAAGGTATTGTGGATAACGCCTGCAACGGTCAGAGGGCCAACTCCACCCGGAACAGGAGTAATTGCCTGTACGTGATCCTGAAGAGCATCAAAATCCGCATCTCCCTGCAAAACATACCCACGGTCATTATTCGCAGGAACGCGCGTGGTGCCTACATCAATCACCACCGCTCCCGCTTTAACAAATTTTTTGCCAAAAGCATGGGGGCAACCGCAGGCTAGCACCAAAATATCCGCCTGTTGGGTAATGGACGCTAGGTCGTTCGTATACGCATTACATAAGGTAACCGTTGCTTTTTGTTGAATCAATAAAGCACAAAGGGGCTTACCAACAATCAGGCTGCTGTTGACAATCACCACATGCTTTCCTTGCACCGTAATACCGTAATACCGCAACAAAGCCATAATGCCCTCTGGGGTACACGGAATCAATGCATCCTGATTTTGCCACAAACGCCCAAAATGGTAAGAACTTAGCCCATCCACATCCTTTTCAGGAGCGATTTGATTGACCATCTTTACGAAATCCAAATGCGGCGGCAATGGCGCTTGCACCAAAATACCATCAACCGTAGCATCCTCATTGAGGCGTTGAATTTCACGCACTAAATCAGCTTCAGCAATAGACTCAGGAAATACTTTGGTTTCGCTACGCATGCCCACAAAAGCTGCTTTTTTTGCCTTTTGCTGCACGTAGGTAATGGATGCGCCATCTTCACCAACGCGCAAAAAAACCACATACGGCGGACGCCCCTTCAAGCGAGCTACGCCTGACTGGACTTCTTGCAATATGCCATCCGCAACCGGAATTCCTAACAATAGCTTCGCTTTATGTTCCACAAAATTTTGGGTTGATTTTCGTAGCATTACTATAAGAAAAATTTTCTCAAAAGCCAACCCTGTTCTCTACGAACCTGCTGGATAAAATCCCCGAATTAATGCTCAAATATCAGACGCAGTTCCTGTGGGGTTAAGCGCCGTGATTGCCCTGGAGCCAATCGTTTATCCAAAATCAATGAGCCGATTTTCCACCGCTTCAACCGCAATACTTGATAACCAAAGGATAACAAAAGCCGCCGAATCTCCCGACGTTTACCTTGATGGAGCACCACATCAATTTTACGGGAATTTACCACGCGGATTGAATGAAAATGCAACCATTCGCCCTGACACGAACGTCCCTGCTTTAACGCATTCGCATGAGCTAAATTGAAGGGTTGATCCAAATGCACTCGGTACACTTTTTCAATGTTGGCAGAAGGATGCGCCACACGATTTGCAAAATCCCCATCGTTGGTTAACAACAACAGCCCTTCGCTATCTTTATCCAAACGTCCGATAAACAACCATTTTTGGCGCCGCAAAGGAGCGGGCACATAAGGTTCCAGCGTATTGTTGGAAATAGGATTGTCGTGCGTACAAACCACTCCCTGAGGCTTAAAAAGCATCCAAACCTCTTGCTTAAAATTCCTCTGTAAAGCACTCGATGAAATTTTTTGATTACCGATAATGACGCAATCGCGCCCGCAATCAATTTTGGCGCCCAAACACGCCTTGATACCATTAACCAACACGCTCCCTTCGGCAATCAGTTCCTCTGCATGGCGGCGCGAAATACCATACAAGCGTGCAATTACCTTTTGTAAGCGTTCTTCCATAGCTTAATGAGCTTCATCCGGATCAGGAACCGCTTGGGTCAACAAACAGGTGTTTAATCCTAGATCTTTTTCAGAAAATGGCTGAGTTGCTACCGTTCGCTTCAATTGCGTATGAACCATAGCTAATTTCGCATCTGCATTGTCCGCCAAGCTCACCAAAATCGCTTCTGGGCTGGAAGGTAAAACCGCAGCTCCCCATTCCAACTCCCCTTGATGGGCTAAGATAACATGCTCTAAGCGCTCTTGCCATCCTGGATGCAGTTTGCTCTTTACGGCTGCATCATGGACCAAACGATAACCCAAGGCCACGTGCCCTTGCAAACGTCCGATGGGCGTCCGTTCAATGCCTTCTGGGGCATAGCGATACTCCAATACCTTACCGATGTCGTGCAAAATAGCTCCCGCAAGCGCTAAATCCGCATTAATATCGGAATAAAAAGGCAATAAAGCACCAACTAAACGCGTTACATGCACCGTATGTTCCAACAGCCCATGAACATAAGCATGATGCATTCCAACCGCCGCAACACTATCAAAAAAATCAGTTCCTAAATCGCTAATTTCTTTTAATCCCTCTTCTGTAAAGCGGTGCACACTACCGGAATATCACCATTTTTTT
>JAKSVZ010000017.1 GCA_024407725.1 Opitutales bacterium | reverse complement strand
AAAACCTACGTGCGTTTAAGATCCTAGATGCGTATCCCCATCGTGATACCTTTGATGAGTTGGTTGCTGCGGAAATGCAGGACGGTAAGTAAATAACCATCAACGCTTCTATTTTGTTAGTTTAGCCCCATTGTTGGGGCTTTTTTGTTTTTGTTCGCACAACAAGTGGTTTGTGTGGGCGTTTCTGCTGATTTTACTGTACCCCCAAAAACCATTTAGCACCAAATAGTCTTTTTAGTTAAATTTAAAAAAATTTATATATTATATCACATTTAATCATTAAGGGTAATACAAATATCTATATAATGGCGGAAATGACACAAAACATGTTCGCTAACCCTATCCCATCTGAGCTATATGCGCTGTTGGGTTCATCCATGATCGGGAGCAGTATGCGCCTGATAAGTTTTATATTTATGGCACGTCACTATGAACGTGTCTTAACCTTGCGGCGTTCGAACGTTCAAGCAGCGATGGTTAATCGCGCGCGTATGACGTCCAGTTTACAGTTAGTGCGACGCATCATCGCCTTATCGGCTGTATTTTTTGTAATTGTATGGCCGAAGCTAGTAGCTGTTTTTTGTCCCAACATTCCCATTACGATTGGGATTACAAAAACAACGCGCAAATTATTTAGCTTTTGTTCTGGGGTTGAAAACCTGACTTGGATTCAACTGCACGGAGTTGTAATTACCCCGCTCGACACGCACCTTCTGTCAGCCATTATGGGGCTCTATTTTGGATATACGTTGGTGGACTTTAAACGTTAAGGGATTTTATGAAAATAAATGAATTTGTACGTAGGACCCTCCTGTTACAGTTAGAGTCAGCCTATCCGGTATCGTTACCGATTGAAACGCTCAAGCAAGGTGTATTTTTGCACGGATTGCCGGCAAACAGGCGCTTGTTGGAAAAGGAACTAGCTTATTTGCAAGACAAGGGATTTGTGCTGCGGCTAAGCAATGATATTTGTCCGCAAGCATACCGATACAAAATATCCGCTCAAGGCATTGATTTTTTAGAAAATGAAAAGCGCGACCCCAGTAGAATTTAACGAGCATTTAGACCGTATTAAGCGGGCTAAAAACGCTGCATCCTTATTAGAGCAAATGCATGTTGCTGAGCAATCGATGGGGATGCTTTGGGAGCGTTTATTTGACCAATTATGCGTGGATGCTAAATCGGCCAATTTTAGTACAACCAAAGAAATTGTGGGAGTGTTAACGAAGCTCCTGCACAACTACCGAGAGTTATTTGCGGTTTGTAGCAAAGTGAACAGTGCGCAAGCGGAATCTGATTTGTCGGAAGAAATGCTTAGCAGTTTGGAGGATCAGTTAAACCTGCTATGAAGACGTTCTTCTTACCTTATCAAGCGAAGTGGATACAAGATTCTTCCCGGATTAAGGTAATGGAGAAATCGAGGCAGATTGGTTTATCTTGGGCAACGGCTTATCGGGCGTTGCGTAAGGCTATAACCCATGCGAACACCCACGTTTGGATTTGTTCGCGTGATTTGCAGCAAGCACAGCTGTTTTTGAACGACTGCAAATCCTTTGCGGCTATTTTAAATCAAGCGTATCACGAACGTCTGTTGGGGCGTGCTTCGAATTTGCGTACGGTGTTACGTTTGCGCAATGGAAGTACGTTAACCCTGATTTCGTCGGCAGTTAATGCGCAGGCAGGCAAGCGAGGATCGCGTATTCTTGATGAATTTGCGCTCCATGAAGATCCGGAGGCTCTGTACAACATTGCTTATCCCGGAATTACCTGGGGTGGGCAATTGGAGATTATTTCAACCCATCGCGGAGCTCATAACTTCTTCAATCGTTTAATAGAGGAAGCTCGTAACGAAGGGAATCCCAAACAAATTTCGCTGCATCGGGTGACCTTGGTGGATGCTTTAGACCAAGGATTTTTAGAAAAGTTAAAAGCCAAATTACCGCCGGACGATCCCCGTCAAACAATGGATGCCGGTGATTATTACAATTTTATTAAACAATCCTGTGCGACCGAAAAAAGCTTTTTGCAGGAATACATGTGTCAGCCCATGGATCATTCGGATTCACTGTTATCCTACGAGGCGATTCAAAAGTGTTTCTATTCGGATGCTGAGGATTGGCGGCAAACTTCCGATGGCGTTATGCTCATGGGCGTCGATTTGGCGCGAACCAATGACTTAAGCACCTTTGTAATTTTAGAACAAATTAACGAGGTGTTTTATCTACGCCACATTCAATGCTTAAAAGATGCGCCGTTCGATCAACAAGAATCGGTCTTCGACCAATTGTTCCACCGCTTTAATGTACAACGCGTTTGTGTGGATCAAACAGGCATGGGGCGGCAGTTTTTAGAGCGCGCACAAAAGCGTTTTGGAGACGATCGAATCGAAGGGATTCAATTTACCCAAAACACCAAGGAGCAATTGGCCTACGCCTTAAAAGCGCAGGTAGATCGTCAAATGGTGCGTTTATCGTCTGATGAAGAATTGGTAACGGACTTACTGAGCATGCAAATTGACGAACAGGGTCGTTTAACCGCCAAACACGGACCCAATGGGCATGCGGATCGTTTTTGGGGATTGGCTTTAGCTATTCATGCGAATCAAGCAGTATCGACCGGTTTCTGTGCAGCCGAAACGTTTTCGCACCCCTCCTTTTCAGGCCCTATGCAAATTCAACGCTTAACCTTCTAGTTTTTATGCAAACAAACATTTATACCACTTCTATCCGAACGGAGCGCTTTAGTGCGCAAAGCTGGAACCCTATTCGTTCCCTTACTCCCCAATCGCTTTCTAAAATTTTAGACGATTTTCATGCTGGGCACTTGAAGCAGGCAGCCATGATTTGGGATGCGATTGAGCAACGGGATGATGTATTACAGGGGGCTATTTCTAAACGTAAAAAGTCCATTGCGCGTCTCGATTGGGAAATTCTAACCCTTGATAGTTCCGACGAGGCCATGCGTCAAAAGGCCATTTTGGAGCAGTTTTATAACAACCTGAGTTGCGTGAATGCTTTCGATGAAAATGAGCATGGCGGTTTATCGTTGCTCATTCATCAGATGATGGATGCGGTTGGTAAACGATATGCGGTGCATGAAGTGGTGTTCAAGCCGTTCAAGCAAGACAACACCGCGTTATTAACCGCAGAATTTCGCTTTGTACCGCTGTTTTTCTTCGAAAACGAAGGGGGTCGTTTACAGTTTGTAGATCCCGAAACCCACAAAAAGGTTCCAACTACGTCTGGTGAATGGTTAGTAACCACGGGCGATGGATTGATGGAATCCAGCTCCATTGCCTATCTATTTAAACACCTCTCGTTGCGCGATTGGCTCATCTATTGCGAACGCAATGGTATGCCTGGCGTGAAGGGTGTTACACAAGCGCGTCCCGGTTCTAAGGAATGGGATATGGCGTGCGATGCGGTAAAAAATTTTAGTGCTGAATTTTGTGCGGTGATGTCGCACGGAACGGATATTCAGGCCATTGATATTTCCGGCAAAGGAGTATTGCCTTACCCAGAATTCGTCAAACGTATAGACGACCTTATGTATCTGACATGGTTGGGTACCCGCTTAATCAATTCGAGCAAGGAAAACCCTACCGGCGTTACCCTTCAACGCAACGAAAACAATATCTTGGAAGAAGAAGATGCACAAAGGATTTCAGAGACCCTGAATGAACAAGTGGATCGTGAAGTATTGTTGCGCCTTGAAGGCATTAAGCAACCGAAAGCGTATTTCCGGCTCAAATCGTCATCCAACAAGAACCTAAATAACGATTTGGCCATTATCAAAACGCTTTACGATATGGGAGTATCGCTCAGCGTTAACGATATCCGTGAACATTTTGGAATTAATCCACCTCTAGACGTCAAAGACACCCTGCAAAAGTGGGGCGTTCATCCGGTAGCGGAGTCTGAGGAAAGTCTTCAAAAATAAAATGTTTATGAAAAATTGGATACAATTATCTCCTTATGGTACGTTCAACCATCCTTATGGGAAACAAACAATAGAAATGGCGGATGCCAAGCGTTGTGCATCCAAAAGCAAGCGCCTGAAATTACGCTTACGCTGCGATAAAATTCCGGTGTACATTGGTCATCCCGATGATCCTTTGTTCAACAATCCGGCGCATCCGGTACCGCATAAAGTTTATGGGTTTGTGCGACGCATCGCCGTTAACAAAGATGGTTTGTTTGTAAAAATCAAATGGAATCGCTGCAGTTATGAACTGATTGCCAATCGCGTTTATACCCATTTATCGCCCCGTTGGGTTTTGATCAAGGGTGCGCATCAATCAACCTTCCATCCCATCAACCTATTGTCGGTCGGACTTACCCAACAACCGAATTTACCGGTCGAACCTATTCCGTTCGATGAAGCACAGGAGTGTTTGAAAAAGTTACGGGTGTTGAAGCAACAAAAAGCCAAATCCACGCATTGCTGGATATGCGCTCTGATGAAAGGTTGCTGTCATTGGTTCCTTTGGATGTGGCAGCAGATACGCAAAGGCTATCAGTGGCTATTTCAGGTAACGCCGGATGCTGCTCCCCAAAGCGCTCCTGTTGTTAAGAAACCGGTTGCGAAGAAGCAGGTGGTAAAGGCAGCCAAAAACAAGGCGGTTGCTAAGCCAAAATCGAAGCACAAAGCGCATTCGCATAATTTGCACAAACAGCAAAGCCGCAGCGACAAGAAGCGCATTTTGGATTTTTCGCAAAAGGTTCAGTTACGTATGAAACAAACCGGCGAAAACTATCCAGAAGCTTGGAGCGCGGTTCAACGAGACGAAGAACAATTTTAACCTATAGATATTAATTTTATGAAACAACTACACACTATTATTATGGCAAATGAGAATACATTTAGCTATCACAGAGGATCCTTTACGTTAAGCGTGAAGGGAAATCCTATCACAAAAGGCATGCTGGTCACCTTTGACGAAAGCCAAAGTTATGTTAAGGCATGCGGAAAAGCCGAATATCCATTCGGTATAGCATTACGCGATGCAACGCCAACAGAGGGTCAGGATGCTCACATCTCCATTCAGCCTTTAAGCTGCACCGATCAAAGTGCACGCATTTTAGTCCATGAAGCCATTAAAGCTGAAGAACCCTTGGGTTTAGCAGATAACGGCAAGGCTAAAAAACTTACCAAAGAAATGCCTTTCATTGGTATTGCGTTAACCGATGGAACCAAAGGATCCCTTGTTGAAACCTTAACGACGCTTCCTCAAAACATACTTAAGTAATAATTGATATGACTACAATAGTAAACGACCTACCTTATAACACGAACCATCTGTCGGTGGAACTTACTGAATTTGCAAACAGTAAGGACAACCATTTGGATTTAAAGAAAACCTTAAACTTCATTGCTCCTGCAATTCCGGTTGCACGCCGCTTTGAGCACAAAAAGGCACCAACCGATCAGTTTTTCAGCTCTGAGGATGATGATATCCGCGCAACCGGCAGCAATTTTAAATACATGGATTTCCAAGGTGAATCTATAACCGCAAAAACCCTAAATAAGGGATTAGGAATCCGCATTGATGTCGATGATATCAATGGAAATGATTGGCAAACCCGCTATGTTTATGCCCTTCAAGAACAAATCTATCGCAACGAGTTGCGTCGCGTGATCAAAGCCTTGATTGCCAATGCTGCTGATGGCGGAGACTTAACTTGGGCGAACGATGCTTCTCCGGATGCAGATATCCGTAAAGCGTTAGTTGCGGCTTGCAAGAAGCATGGATTTTATCCCAATCGCTTGCTCTACTCTGAACCCGCTTGGTTTATCCGACAGGATTGTTATGCCGCACAAGAGAATGCCGGTGCACGCATTGCAGCGGAAATGAGCCGTGAAACATTAGCAGAAATGTTACGTGTGGATGCGGTTCAGCTCTTAAAGCAAAACAACCTCGGTATTCAAGGGCAACTGAAAGACAATAGCGTTTTCGCTTTTTACGCCGAAGATTCTATGTTTAAGGATGCTTTATCCAACTTGAAGTACTTTGTCACGTTGTCACCCGAAGGTCACTTCTTCCGCGTATATGTAGAAGAATATCCTAAGTATACCGATATCATTGTTGAGTGCTTCTCGACGATTGCAGTGACTTCGAAAACAAACCTCATTCATTGGAAAATTAAAGACGCCTAAACCCATTAGCGTAACGGGATGGTAACGCCATCCCGTCGAACCCATTTTTATGATACAGCCTATTACCTTACAGTGGATTCTATTAGAACCCAAAGACCTATCGGATTATCTGATTGAAGAGCAACTCAGCGCCCTTAATCCCAAAGGAACGGTTTTGCAGGGTATTATTGCCGATGTATGTGCTTATATACGACAACGGATTCCCAGTGCTTGGTTGCCTAATCCGGTCAAAGCCAATCATCTTCCGGATGCCTGTAAGCAAGCTGCTTGCCATTTGGTGATTGAAGCTTTGCAAACCCGAATGCCTGAGCTTATGGCATCGGAAGACCAAATCCGTGCGGCAGAACAAGCACGCAAAACATTAGATGCATTGTTTACGGAATGGAATACCCACGATAAGCAGTGGGAACCGCGTATAGAAGCCGTTGATCACCGAGAGCATGACGTGAAGCAATCAACCTTAAAAGGATTATGAAGCCTGTTTTGCGAGCTATTCAATCAGAGGTTGTTAGCTTTTTCCAAAAACAACCGGACTTAAAGGCGACAGCCAAGATTGTTGCAAATGATAATTTTTTGCTCAACAAACGGACTCAAAGGCGCTTGGTACAAGCAGCACCGTATGTATTGTTTGTCGACCTACCGTTCCCGTTAAAAACCCTGCCTGAATTGGTAGCCCCTTGCTGGGACACCTTAGCGTTAAAATGCACCTTGTTGCAATCGATTACAACTGCCGATAAAAGCAATTTTGTCGATTATGCCGAACAGGTGAGTTTTGCGCTTGCAGGGGCTACGTTAACGGTCAAAAACCTATGGACAGGCAAGTTTAGATTAGCTGAAAACGCCCCATGGGAATGGTTAACGGTTGATAGGAAAAATGCGCTTCAGGTGAATTTTGAAGCGACCAATTTTGAAGTTGCCTTATGAAAATTACCCTAAATAGCCATGTTTTGTCGGGCGGAGAAAAGACCAACGAAGCCATTACGCGCTTAGAGATAACGGCTCACTGGACGGTTCAATGGCGTAAGGCGATCCATGCGGACTTTGCTAAAGCGTTAGGACGGGATAATCAACAGACAGAAATTGTTTTGGAGGTTAGCAAGCGTCACGCAAGTAAAGCAGAAGCGATTCAATACAGCCTAACGCATGCCAGTCAGTTGATCCATGCCAAAGGTCAACTGTCGATTGATTTTGAAGACCCGAGTGCCAAACAAACCACTCTTTTAGAAGATGCTACCCTATGCACGATTCAAACGCATTCGAAAGGGAACGCTTCTTATACCCTTTATAAAATTTACGGAGGAAATCTACATGAAACAAAATGATTATTATGAATTATTAGATGCGATCAAAGAGCACGAAAACCAACTTGCTGATTTAGCGGGTCAGATAGAGGAGTTGCGTGAACAAATCAACAATACTCGTCATTAATCATGAAGCAATGGACCCTGTCTTATCGCGGACAAACCAAACCTTTGTCCGAATGGGGTATTTCTAATGTTACGCGCCACATCCTGAATCAAGGGACGGATACGGTCACTTTTCAAACGGATGCTTCAGCACCCGTGTTCGAATGCGATGCAATCATTGAAATTTTTCAGGATGCCACTCGATGGTTTTGGGGACGTATTACCCAAACGCCAACGTATTATACAGCGGATTCTGAATCCGCTTATTACAAAGCGTCCGGTCCATTTTGGTATTTCGAGCATTTGGTTTTTCAACAACCTTGGCGCTATTTTAAAGATGGTACAGCGACCACCACAGAAGTGATTAACCGTAGTGTGTGTTTGCTGGGTCAAGATGACCAAGGAAATACGATTAATGCTCGTCAGTGCCTACAGGCAATTGTTGATTATGCGAAAGCGCATCATGCACCGATTGATTGTGGGTCTATTGCCGGTTTTGATTTCGAGTTTCCTTGCGAAACCATCAAGGACTGCAGTTGTAGTGAAGCGATTTTAAAGCTATTACGTTGGACCCCCAACGCTACTGCTTGGATCGATTATACGACGAAAACTCCAACGATTCATTTTGCTTGTGCGTCAGCCTTACAAAAACAATCGTTGTCCCTACGCCAATTGACTCAGTTTTCCATCATTCCCCGCAATGATTTAAAGATAGCAGCGGTTGTTCTGAAATACGAACATTCGCATTCAGCCGATGGGGCTACGTGGAAAAGCGTTACGGTCGATCGCTATCCCGAAAATGCAACCGGTGAAGAACTGAATGCGTTGGTATTGACAGTTGAATTGGAAGGGTCGCATGCTCATGTGCAGGAACAATGGGTACAGACGCAACCGATTCAACCCGAAAGCGACGAATGGTGGAAAAAGCACTTTCCTTGTTTGGTTGATGCAAAATCGATGCAAATTTCCAACGTTCAGCGGATGTCTAATCTACCGAATGAGTTACTAGAAGGAGCGATTGCGCCTTGGATGGGTTGCGACGCTACCTATGAAACAATCAGCGCTAGTATTCATTACGTAACCGATGAAATGGATACCGAACGTCCATTTTCGGTAAAAATTTGTGCAACCAATGCGCAATCTAGGATCTATCAAAACATTATTTCTACGGGCAAAACAACGCAGCCTCCGGTCGGTTTAGCAGCCACGCTGTATCAATCGATAGGGTGTTTGCGCTATGAGGGACAATTAACCTTGATTGACGAGGATCTATCGGGACCTTTTATCGGCCACGCTTTGTCGTTTTTAGATGGCGAACCCGCGTGGGGCACTTTGAGTTTACCCGTACAGGAAGAACGGATTTCGTTGGATACCGGAACGACCGTTTTAAAGTTTGGAGCCCCTAAGCAATTAGGACCTAACGATATCTGTCAGTTGATGCATACGCACCGAATCCGTACCATCACGGATAACCCCAAGATACGCTTTGCCGATCAAAGTTCCGGAAATAGAACCTATTTCCCGCATATGTCGCCCATTTCCGATTCTCAGGTGGATATGGGGCGCTATACGCAGTTAACGATTGGAACGAAATCAAAGCAGGTGATGATTAATGCGAATGAGTTGCCTGAAAACACGCAGCTTTCCCTAAAACCGTTTAATATGGTTGAAAACGGGGAGCTGAAACAATTCTGGATGATTGCTTCTCGCTGATTTATGCCTGTTGCGCCTTCATTCCGTACGATTGTCAATGAGCTGGGGGTAAGCCCCAGCATCTTGGCTCTCCCCTTTAACCAACGTTGTAATTTAACGGTGCCTATTAAGACTTATTCTTATTGGTTTTGGAGCTTGGCATCCTTAACGTTTGATTACACCTATATCGTTGGAGGCCAGACTATCCATCGAACGCACGTGGTTCATCCGTCCAAATCGGAATTAAAGGATCGTATTGCTGGCGTATTCACCTTTTCTGAACAGCCAGCAGAGGTGACAACCGGACAACCTGTAGCGCCGGTCGTAAGGCAAGTAGCATCGGGAACACGACCTACCACGAAAATTGTTCCCAGAACCAACCGACCCGCTACGAGTGTGGTTCCTAGGACAACGTTACCTACCACGAGACCAGCAGTACCATTACCCACGCCGAGCGTTGTAAAAACTTCCATTGTTTTTCCGATTGGTTCACCGCACGATAAAAACCTGCAGGGAGATGAAAAGGCGATTCAAGAACAGCATGTCCGTTTGGCTCAACAACAGCCGTTGTTTTGTTCGCAAAAACTACGGTCGTGGGATGATCGGATTTATTTAACGTTATCCTTTGTTGAACAAAACGGACTGAGTGTTTTATGTACCCATCCAGAGCTTTACCAAGGTTATAGTACAATCCACACCTATTCAGTGCCTTTTATGGATCAAACCCTGATGCTTTCTTTAATGGTTGCTGCGCGCGATCGACAGCCGCTTGTTGGGTCGATTCAATCCTTCAGCATTACGCCTGATTTTTATACATTTGAGGATAAAAAATAAGGATCATTAGCGAGGTTTCGGTTGAAAAAGAATCATTCCGAGACAGGCGCTGGTGATAGCGATATCGGCTATATTAAAGCACGGCCAATGCCAATTTTTGATATAGCAATCGATGAAATCAATTACATACCCGCGGCATAAACGGTCTAGGGTATTGCCACAGACTCCCCCGATGAGCAATCCCATCCAAATAGGATAGGCGGGTGGTTTTGCTAAAAAATAAGCGCTTAAAACAAAGAGTAAGGCGACTCCGGCGTAAGCCAATAAAGAGGTATAAGCGCCAGCCCAACCCCAAATACTTCCGGTATTGACGACAAAGGTTAGGGATAAGCAATGAGGGATAACGGGGACTTGGCAGGGGTTAGCATGAGCACATAGATACTTCGTTAGCTGATCAAGCAGCACAACGCCCCCTGCAACACAAAAGCAAAGTTTACGCCCCCTCATTCGTTCGCGCCATTGTTATCGTCCATCAACAACAGTTTGTTGAGCGCGTCTTCAGCACCGTCGGAATCATAGTCCTCATCCGCTTTACGGTTCTTTAATGCCTGTAGCTTCGCTTCTTCATCCAGCTGCTTTTGGCCTTCGGATGAATACCGAGTATAAGGCATTGCGCGTAGCCTTTCGGGATTAATGGGCTTATGCGTCAACTCACACAGGCCATAAGTCCCTTTAAAAATGCGGTCAATCGCTGCATTGATATCAAAAATGAGTGTTTTCGGATTGGAATAGCCGTAGGTTTCTGCAGCTACATGCCCCGTTTGTTCCAGCTGCTCCTTTAACGCGATCAGTTGGTCATAGTACGTGCGCCACTTTTTAGGCACTTCGTTCTTGTTATGCTCTGCTTTAGGTTGGTTGGGGGTACTTAAACCCAAAATATCTGCTAGCGACGCAGCAGGAAGTACTTTGGGGGTAACAGCAACCTTGTCCGATGACTTGCTGGTTTTTGATGTCTTTCGCTTCATGTGTGAATTACATTGTATGGGTTTTTAGCCAAGATTTCAATACAGGCACGCATCGTTCCGATACAGGCCCAAAACCTTCTACCTCAACTAATTGATTAACCCACCGCCAAGTGCGTGGACACTGTACCCCATCTGCATGCTTGACTGCAATCGAACAACCCGATTCGGGTCCCACCATCAAGTGAACTGCCGATACAATCCAGTATTCGGGTAAATAGGACTCGTAGCGCTTTAACACAGCCCATTCAGGGCTTTGTTCCCCAATCGTTAGGGTGATTTGGGCATCTAAGGATTGCCCAATTGCTTTCTGCTGGCGCGCTTTTTCGAGCTCTATTTGCACTTTTTCACGTATTTGAAATAATTCCGTAAAATCCTTATCCAACGCCTCATCATTCCATTGAGCGTTCGTTTTGGGGAAATCACTAAGATGGACGGGTTGGCCATAACCAAAATCCGCATCTCCTTGTAAGTACCCCCAAGCTTCATCGGCCGTAAACGTTAAAATGGGCGCGAGTAATTGGATGAGCGTTTGGCAAATGGTATGCAGAACCGTTTGAGCTGAACGCCGCTCCAATCCATCAGCGCTGAGAGTGTACAAGCGATCTTTCAAAATATCATGATAACGAGCCGACAAGGTTAACGTACAGAAACGGTTGATCTGCTGGTATACCTTGTGGAAATCGTACGCTTCGTACGCTTGAGTGACCGATTCAATCAAGCGATTGGTTTCACCCAAAGCCCAACGGTCGATGGGCAATAATTGGGGGTAGGCAATCGCATCGCTTGGTTTGAAATCATAGAGGTTGCCCAATTGAAAACGCAGCGTATTGCGAATCGTTCGATAAGTGGCGATAACTTGCTGAAGAATAGCGTCGGATACCGGAATATCATTGCGATAATCTTCAGAAGCAATCCATAAACGCAAGATATCGGCTCCGTATTTAGATACGTAAGCTTCGGCAGTTTGGGGACTACCGGAACTTTTTGAGATTTTCTTGCGTTCCTCATCCACAAAGAATCCATGGGTTAAGACCGTTTTGTACGGAGCACGATCCCCACTTACTAAGGAGGTTAACAAAGAAGATTGAAACCAACCGCGGTGCTGATCGCTTCCTTCAAAATATAAATCGGCCGGTTCCCATCCTTTAGGGCGGAGCACCGCTACATGACTACATCCAGAATCAATCCAAACGTCCAAAGTGTCGTTGCTTTTATGCAAGGTTCCTGTCCAAGATGTTGGTAACGCTATGCCCTCTAGCAACGTAGCTTCGTTCGATTCGAACCACCATTGGGTGCCCCGTTGAGCTATTTTATCGGCCAATGCATCAATGACATCTGCGTCCAGCAAGGCTTCACCGGATTCGTTAAAAAACGCAGGCAATGGAATTCCCCACATGCGTTGACGGCTGATGCACCAATCAGGTCTAGCAGAAACCGAACCTTTAATGCGCGATTTACCCCACGCCGGCAACCACTGCACAGCGTCAATCGCACGTTCCGCTTTTTGCTTTAACATCCCTAAATCAATAAACCATTGGGGGAGTGCGCGCGCGATAACTGGGGCTTTTGAACGCCAACAGTGCGGATAGGAATGCGGATAGGGGGTTGCTTGCAACAAAGCGTTTTTGGTCTTGAGTAGCTCCATAACCGCTTGGTTTGCAGGCGAATCTCCTTTGGGAGTCCATACCAATTGACCAATGAGTTCGGCCGGCATATCCCCTTCGGCCATAAGAGCCCCTCGATCGTCAACGGGGCAAGCAATCTCTAAATGATAGCGCAAACCCGTTAAGTAGTCGTCCATTCCATGCCCTGGGGCTGTATGAACGCATCCAGTTCCGGTGTCTAACGTGACGTAATCCGCGCATACAATCGGACTTTCGCGGTTTAGAAATGGATGCTGAGTAAGCTGCCCTTCTAGCTGGCTACCGGTGAACGCATGCTCAACCGTTGCCTGATCGATATGACAGTCTTTTTTAAAGGTTTCGACCAATTCTTCCGCAACAATGTAGTGTTCCGATCCAACTTGAAGAGAGACATAGCGTAAATCAGGACCTACCGCAATGGCTCGGTTGGCTGGCAAAGTCCAAGGGGTTGTAGTCCAAATAACAACGTAGGTTTGTTCCTTTAAACCTAAAACTTCGGGCTTTTTCAGCAGGAATTTTACCCAAATACTATCGCTGACCAAGTTCTTATACTCAATTTCCGCTTCCGCCAAAGCTGTTTGGCACGGAATCGACCAATAAACGGGCTTTTTGCTGCGATAAACAAGCCCTGCGCGAACAAATTGAGCAAAGGTATGGAGCACATGACCTTCATACCCTGATTCTTTGGTTTGATAGGCGTGTTCCCAGTCAGCCAATACGCCTAAGCGGCGAAATTGAGCTTCTTGGCGTTTAATGAAGTCCGATGAGAACGCAGCACAGGTTTTGCGCAATTCAATTGGATTTTTCAGCAATTCAGGATGCTCTTTAGCCACCTTATGTTCTATGGGCAGCCCATGGCAATCCCAACCGGGTATGTAGGGAGCCGAAAACCCTTGCATGCTTTTGAAGCGCAAAATGATATCTTTTAAAATCTTATTGAGTGCGGTACCGATGTGAATATCACCATTGGTAAACGGAGGCCCATCGTGCAACAAAAAGGGTTTGCCGCTTGCATTTTTCTTTTGAATTTGTGCGTATAAATGCTGTTGATTCCATCGCTCCAATCGTTCCGGTTCTCGTTGGACTAAACGAGCCTGCATGGGGAAATTCGTTTTCGGAAGATTAAGCGTCGCTTTTAGAAGCGCATTTTTTTCTACGTTCGCCATTCAATTGCAATTGAAAAAACAAGTTTGATGGGCAATGTCAAGTTGTTTTAGACCTGTCTGCTTAAATGAGGGGTGCGTAAAAAAATACGTTGCGCTTTTCGACAATCCCATTTTGTATGGAATTACGCTATAAGCTTGAGTGGTGGAATTGGCAGACACGTCAGACTTAGGATCTGGTGCCGCAAGGCGTAAGGGTTCAAATCCCTTCTCGAGCACCAAGTAATTTTGTTCATCCATGCCATCTATTTTGTTCTTTTTCGGCTCCAATGTATCGACCTTACGGTTAAGGCATACCTTGGTTAATGATTTTCAGGCAAAAGGATGGAAGGTACTTTATGCAGCCTCCGCTGAAGTGTTGAAGGTGGGCAAAACCTTATGCCCAAACGTTAGCTTTGTCCCGTTCGATGGATTTAGTGGAACCTCCATTGGCCCCATTAACAACCTGCGGGCATTGGCTTCCATCCGTCAATTGCTGCGTACGGTACACCCCGACGTACTCTTTTTGGGCAACGTTAAACCGAATGTATATGGAGGATGGATCGCCGCTCATTTAGGCTTTAAACAGATTTATGGCCTTGTTTCTGGCCTAGGGTATGCGTTTATCGATGAGCCAGGATTAAAGCGCAAACTCATTAAGCACCTTTGTTTGTTTTTGTATAAACACAGCTTCAAACATTTTTCGCATGTG
This sequence comes from Opitutales bacterium, assembly GCA_024407725.1. Classification (GTDB taxonomy): domain Bacteria; phylum Verrucomicrobiota; class Verrucomicrobiia; order Opitutales; family UBA9783; genus UBA3869. The sequence continues at coordinate 775 of JAKSVZ010000017.1, read as the reverse complement.
TTTTTTCAAAATCCCGACGATCGTGCGTTGTTCCTACAACAAGGCATTGTAACCCAAGACCGTTCTTCAGTAGTCCCTGGCACAGGCGTTGATTTGCAAGCTTTTCAACCTCAACCCTATCCGCAAAAGCTTACGTTTTTGATGGCTGCACGCCTTATCAAAGAAAAGGGTGTGTTTCATTACATTGAGGCCGCACAACAGCTTAAAAAACGCTATCCGCAGGTCGAATTTTTACTCGGAGGCGGTATTGACACCAATCCTTCGGCTATTTCACGGGAACAATTGAAAACGATCAGCCAACACGTTCAGTATGTTGGCTATATCGAGGATATGGCTTCGGCTATCAATCGCTGTTCTGTATTCGTTTACCCATCCTATTACCGCGAAGGCGTCCCGCGTGCTTCCTTGGAGGCATTAGCATGCGGCCGCCCAATCATTACAACGGATGCGATAGGATGCCGCGAGGTCATTATTGACCACCAAAACGGTATCCAAATTCCGATTAAGGATACGCAGGCTCTTGCTCAAGCAATGGAGTTCTTTATTACACACCTCGACCAAATTGAGGTGATGGGTAACGCTTCTCGACGCTATGCTCACCACTTCGAAATCCATGCGGTCAATGAGCAAATGCATCAAAAAGTAATGGAAAAATTACACAACCAATAGAGGTTAATGGTTGTTTACTTACCGTCCTACATTTCCGCTGCAACCAACTCCTCAAAGGTATCACGATGGGGATACGCATCTAGGATCTTAAACGCACGTAGGTTTT